>DASXYJ010000135.1:0-9168 GCA_036502565.1 Gammaproteobacteria bacterium | reverse complement strand
GAGGGAGGAGGCAGGCGGGGCGCATGGCGGGATCCTCCGGCCTGGATACAGACTGGGACCCCGCTATGGCGGTGGAATTCGGTCAGCCGTCATCGGGATGAGGCGCGCCTCAATGCCTGAAGGGCTTCTTGCCGGGGACCTGGTTCAAGAGCAGCCAGTACATGCCGAGCTGGCTCACCACGCCCACGAAGTCGGCGAACACCACCGGCTTCCTCACGTAGCTGTTGGCGCCCGAGCTGTAGCTGCGCACCACGTCCTCATCCTCGCTGGAGGAGGTGAGGATCACCACCGGGATGGCGCGGGTGCGCTCGTCCTTGCGCATGCGGTTCAACACGTCGATGCCGTTCAGCTTCGGCAGCTTGAGGTCGAGCAGCACCACCGTCGGCATGCGGTTCAGGTCGCGGCCGGCATAGGTGCCGGTGCCGAACAGGAAGTCCAGCGCCTCCACGCCGTCGCGCACCACCTCCACGTCGTTGGCGAGGCCGGCCTGGCTCAGGGAGCGCAGCGTCATCTCCTCGTCGTCCGGGTTGTCTTCCACCACCAAGATCATCATCTCGTCCATGCGGGTCCCTCAGTTCGTCCTTACACTCATCGACAAAGATACACCGCGCGGCTTCACGCGGCAGCCCCCGCGGAGTCCTGCGCCATCTGCGCATCCGCCTGCAGGGTGAAGAAGAAAGTCGCCCCGGCGCCGGGCTTGGCCTGACACCAGATGCGGCCGCCGTGGCGGCTCACGATGCGCTGCACGGTGGCGAGCCCGATGCCGGTGCCCGGGAACTCGTTCATGCCGTGCAGGCGCTGGAACGGGCCGAACAGCTTGTCGGCATAGGCCATGTCGAAGCCGGCGCCGTTGTCGCGCACGAACAGCACCTTGCGCTGGCCCTCCTGCATCATGCCGAACTCCACGCGCGGATGCTCGGTCTTGGAGCTGAACTTCCAGGCGTTGCCCAGCAGGTTCTCCAGCGCCACCCGCACCAGGCGGATGTCGGCCTGCACCGTCACCCCTTCCCAGATGGAGGTCTCCACCTTGCGCTCCGGGTCGCGCTGTTGCAACTCGTTCAGCACCTGGTGCACCAGCCCGCTCACGTCCACCTCGCGGCGGCTGAGTTCGATGCGGGTGATGCGCGAGAGGCTCAAGAGGTCCTCGATGAGCTGGCCCATGCGCTTGGCGCCGTTGCGGATGCGGTCCAGGTAGCCCTTGGCCTGTTCGTCCAGGATCGCGCCGTACTCGGTACCCAGGCGCTGGCTGAAGCCGTCCATGGCGCGCAGCGGCGCGCGCAAGTCGTGCGATACCGAGTAGGAGAAAGCCTCCAGCTCACCGTTGATCTCCTCCAGCTTCTTGGTGCGGTCGCGCACCCGCCCCTCCAGCTCCACGTTGAGGCGGCGCACCTCTTCCTCGGCGCGACGCCGGTCGTCCACGTCGGTCAGGGTGCCGATCCACTCGCGGAACTCGCCGGCGCCATCGAACACCGCCACCGGCCGCAGGCTCACGATGTGGTACTGCGCCGCCGCCGCCTGCCACAGGCGCAGCTCGATCTCGCCGGTCTGGTGGCCGCGCACGGCGTGTGCGATGTAGCGCTCCAGCGCGGCCAAGTCATCCGGGTGGAAGGCGCGGCGCCAGCCGTCGCCCAGGTACTCGCCGGCGGCCTGGCCGGTGTAGGCCTCCCAGGAGGCCTGTTCGCCCTCGAACTCCCAGTGCCGGTTCGCCACCCACACCACCGTGGACAGGGTCGAGACCAGCGCGCGGTAGCGCTTCTCGCTGTGGCGCAGCGCGGTCTCCGCGCCCTTGCGCTCCGCGATCTCGTGGCCGAGCTCTCGGTTGGAGGTCTCCAGCGCCTGGGTGCGGCCACCGATCTCGCCGAGCATGCGGTTGAAGGCGTCCACCAGGTAGCCGATCTCGTCGTCGGTGATCTTGGTGGCGCGCGGCGAGTAGTCACCCTTCTCCACCACCTGCTGCGCCAAGGCCGAGATCGCCAGGATCGGCCGCGTCACCGTGGACTGCAGCCACAGGGACAACAGCAGCGCCACCAACAGACCGAGGCTGCCCACCGCCAGCACGATGCCGAGGTAGCTGCGGGCCCGCCGGTACACGTCGTACTCCGCGTGCAGGTAGATGAAGCCCAGGATCTCGTGGTTGTCCACCACCCGGTGCATCACGTAGATATCCTGGCCGGCGAAGCGCACCGCGTCCTCACCCGCCAGCGGCGGGAAGCTCTCCGGCGCCGAGTCCGTGCGCGCGTACTGGCCGAACAGCATGCCCTTGGCGTTGTAGACCGCCGCGGCGTCGATGCCGGGTCGGGCTTTGAGCAGTGCCAGGTTGTCGGTGGCGGCCTTGGGGTCGTCGAACTGCAGCGCCGGGGTGCAGGCGCGGCCGATCAGCTCCG
Organism: Gammaproteobacteria bacterium; assembly: GCA_036502565.1. Classification (GTDB taxonomy): domain Bacteria; phylum Pseudomonadota; class Gammaproteobacteria; order Natronospirales; family REEB76; genus DASUBN01. The sequence goes on along the minus strand of DASXYJ010000135.1, from coordinate 6,784 downwards.
CCTGGGTGGTGAGGTCGTCGCTCAGGGTGTTGCGCAGGTTGTGCAGGTCATAGGCCAGGAGCGAGATGCCGGTGATGACGATGGCCGCGAGGCTGGTCACCAGCACGCCCACGAACAGCTTGGTGCGTACCGAACGCAGGCGCGGGAACAAGCTCAAGGTTTGCCCCCCACCACCTTGTCCGCCACCGAGAGCAGCTGCGAGCTCACCTTCACCCCGTCGCGCGTGGCCACGTCCAGCGCGATGTCGAATCGCACCCGGTCGTTCACCAGCACGAAGCTCATGTCGGCGCCGCGGTCGAGCCCATCCGCTCCTTCGGCGACCGTCACCGTGGGCTTGTCGCGCGCGCCGTCGATCAGCGTGTCGCCCTCGGGAGTGCCTGCGGCGATGAACAGCAGGTGCACTCCGGTGGTGCTCTGGCCGGCGTGGACTCGCCGCACCAGCACCGGCCGGCCGTTCATGCTGCGGCCCGCCACCAGCGCGGTCAGCTCATCGGCCATGTCGTCGTCACCCGCCACGCCGATCACGAAAGGGCTGTCTGGGCCGGAGAAGGCTTCCGCCGGCCAGGTGATATAGGAGCCGAACTTATAGAGGTAGGCCGCCTCGATGCGCCGCTGTGCCGTGAGCGCGTCCTGGTCGCCTTGCGCGGAGGCGCCCAGCGACGCCGCCAAGCAGATGCCTAGCAGCGCCGATATAAGTGCGCGTGGGAGGGAGGAGGTGAGCGCGCGCATCAGGGCCGCCAGGTGAGCTTGACGAACACACTGCGGCCGAACTGGGCAGTGTCGGGGCCGGCACCGACCTCGGTGTGAGGCCCATAGAACAGGTTGCCAGCGATGACCGAGAGTTCCAGCTGCCGAGAGAGGTCCACGCCCACCCGCAGGCTGGTCACGGTGTAGGCCGGCACCGCCGGGTTGGGCAGCGCCGCCACGTGGCGCAGGTTGAGCTCCAGCTCCACGCCATCGGCGAAGTCATAGTCCGAGCGCAGCGTCCACCACTCGGCCGGGTCGTCGTAGAGGGTGGTGCTGGCGGACAAGGCCAGGGGTGAAGTGAGGCGCTGGCTCTCGTGCAGGGCGCTGTAGCCCAACTGGAAGCGCCAGTTGTCCAGCGGCTTGTAGGTGCCCCAGGCTTCGATGCCGTCGCTGTCCACCGCCAGATTGTTGCCGAAGGTGAACGGCGGGGTGTTGGGGAGCGTGGTCGCGTCGAGGCTGCGGGCGTTGTTGTAGTCGTAGTGGTAGACGTTCACCGAGTAAGACCACTGCGCGGAGGGCTGCATGCGCAGTCCCGCCTCATACACCCAGGCCACCTCCGACTGGAAGTCCGGGTTGCCCACCAGCGAGAACGGCGGCTGCGAGGGCTCGAAGGCGTCCTCCTCGATGCGCGAAGGTGAGCGCACCGCGCGGCTCACCGCCGCCCAGGCCAGGTCGTCCTTGGCGAAGGCCCAGGCCAGCCTGAGGTCCGGCAGGAACTGGTTGCCGTCGTAAGGGTTGTGCTCCAGGCGGACGCCGCCGATGAGGCGCCAGTCCCGGCTGAGGGTCAGTTCGTCCTGGCCGAACAGGCTCGGCCAGGCCAGGTTCTTGTCCCCCGGCAGTACCAGCAGCCCTGAACCCGGCAGGTTCTGGAAGTGATCCATGGCGTAGCGGTAGCTCGCGCCCCACACCAAGGCCTGGGCGCCGAGTTGCGGCAGGGTGTCCTGGAACTCCACGTCTGCGATGTCGAGCAGTTCGCCGTAGTTATCCGGCTGGTAGCGGTCGGTGCGGTCGTAGTAGCCGAGCACCGAGATGTCGGAGCCGCCTGCGAGGCGCGTCTGCCAATGGCTGAGCAGGTTCAGGCCCGTGAAGCGCGCGCGGCCCGGCAGGTCCTGGTCCTCGTTCACCTGGTAGGCGTCGCCTTGCAGGGTGAAGTCGCTCCAGTCCGAGCGGAAGCCCGTCTGGGCGATGTGCATGCCGTCGGCGACCTTGCCGCCCATGCTGCTGCTGCCCGGGTAGTTGTCCTTGAGGGTGCCGTAGACGCGGTAGTCGGCGCCGCCGGCCTCGCCGCCGTAGCGTGCCGCCACGTCGCCGCCGTGGCCGCTGCCGTCCACCACCACCAGCGCGCCCTGGCTGTCCTTGGCCTTGCGGGTGATGATGTTGATGACGCCGTTCACCGCGTTGGTGCCCCACAGCGTGCCGCCGGGGCCGCTGGTGACCTCGATACGGTCGACGTCCTCCAGCATCACGTTCTGCGAGTCCCAGAAGGTGCCGCCGAACAGCGGCGTATACACGATGCGGCCATCCACGAGGATCAGCAGCTTGTCGGCGAGGCTGGTATTGCCGCCGCGGGCGCTGATGTCCCACACCTCGTTGTTCTGCTGCGCCACCTGCAGGTTGGGGGCGAGCCGCAGCGCCCCTTCCAGGGAGCGCACCCCGGAGCGGCGGATGTCGTCGTTGGTGATCACGTAGACCGCCGCTGCCGCGTCGGCCAGCGGCTCAGGCTTCTTCGACACGGAGGTGATGGGCAGGTCCGAGAGTTCCTGCAGCGAGAGGTTCTCCAACCCGGAGTCGTTGGCTGCCGCGCCGGCGATGCCGGCATGCAGGCAAGCCAGCACGGCGGTGCCGAGCAAAGCCTGCAGCTTCGATGGTCTGGATCGGGCCATGCATCATCCCCTAAGCGTCATCGTCATCCACCGCCTCATGGCGGGGGCTTTATCGATCCTGATCGGGGGGCGCGGCTGCTTTGGCGTGCAGCGGGACTACCCCACTTCCCTGTGCCGGTATTCATCCGCCGGCCCATATTACACGCCGGCCGGACGCCTTCCCCGGGCTTTCATGTCGTTGCTACGACGTTTCTCTCAGGGCCGCCAAGTGACCCGCACGTAGAGTCCGCGGCCGAATTGGGTGGTCGGGCCCTGCGGGTTGTACTCGGTGTGGGGCGGGCCGAACAGGTTCTGCGCCAGCAGCGAGAGGTCCCAGTGCTGCAGCATCGTCCAGCCCACCCGCAGATCGGCGGTGGTGTAGGCGGGGATGTAGGCGTTCGGCAGCGAGCCGCTGTGGCGCAGCGTGGCATCGAACTCGATGCCGTCCGCGAAGTCGTAGCTCGAGCGCAGGCTCCACCACTCCGGCGCATCGTCCCCCTCGGAGGGGATGCTGCCGGGCAGGGCGTTGGAAGCGAGGCTGAAGCGCTGGCGCAGGGCGTCGAAGCCGAGCTGCAGCCGCCAGTTATCCACGGGCTTGTAGCTCGCCCAGGCCTCGAAGCCGTCTTCGGTGAGCGTCATGCCGTTGCCGAGCGTCACCTGCACCGGCGCCGCCGACACCAGCGTGGTGGTGCGCAGGTGCATGTAGTCGTTGTGATAGGCGGCTGCGGAGTAGGACCAGTCGCCCACGTCGGAACGCATGCCCAGTTCATAGACGTTCACCGTCTCGGAGGTGAACGCGCCATCGGGCGCCAGGAAATACGGCGGGCTCGCCGGTGCGTACCAGTTGGTGTCGAGGCGGGCGGGGTCGCGCACCGCGCGGCTGGCCGCGGCCCAGGTCAGCAGGTTCGCCGACGGCTGCCAGGCGAGCCGCAGGTTCGGCAGGAACTCGTAGCCGTTGTAGGGCCCATGCTCCAGGCGCGCGCCGGCGATCAGGCGCCAGGCATCGGCGAGCCGTATCTCGTCCTGGCCGAAGCCGCTGGTCCAGGTCTGGCCTATCGAGGCCGGATAGAAGGTGATCGAGCCGCCGGGCTGGTTCTGCCAGGCGTCCCAGGCATAACGGTAGCTGACGCCCCAGGTGAGGTGCTGCGCATGCCACTCCGGCAGCACCTGCTGCAGCTCGCCGTCCACGATGTCCAGCCGGTCGCCGTAGCCGCCGGGCTGGTAGCGGCGCGTGTGGTCGTAGTAGGCGAGCGCCGAGAGCGCCGAGCCATCGCTGAAGTTGTCGTCCCAGTGGCTCATGAGGTTGAAGCCGCTCATGCGCGCGCCGCCCAGCGCCGCGCCCAGGTCCTCGTCGGTGGAATAGGCGTCGCCCTGCAGGTTGAACTGCTGCACGGCGCCGGCCCAGTCGGCACGGAAGCCCACCTGCGAGGTGCGCAGGCCGTCGTGCATGCGCGTGCCGTCGTCGCGGTCGGTGGGGTAGTCGTCGCTCATCAGCGCATACACGCGGTAGGCGCCGACTTCGCCGGCACTGCCGCCCCAGCGCACGTCGCCGTCGGCGCCGGGGCGTCCCGCGCCGGCGCTCACCAGCGCACCCTCGGTGTTGCCGGCGCGCTTGGTGATGATGTTGATGACGCCGTTCACCGCGTTGGCGCCCCACAGGGTGCCGCCGGGACCGCTGATCACCTCGATGCGGTCGATGTCCTCCAGCATCACGTTCTGCACGTCCCAGAAGGTGCCGGAGAAGGTCGGGTTATAGATGATGCGGCCGTCCACCATGATCAGCAGCTTGTCGGCGTAGGTCTCGTTGGAGCCCCGCGCCGAGATCGCCCAGTTGTTGCCGGTGGCCTGGCCCACTTCCAGGTTGGGGGCGAGCCGCAGGGCCTCCGGGAGCGTGCGCGCGCCGGAGCGGCGGATGTCGTCGTTGGTGATGACGTATATGGAGGCGGCGGCGTTGGCCAGGGACTCGGGCCGTTTCGACACCGAGGTCACCGGCAGGTCAGAGAGTTCCTGCAGCGACATGTCCGCGAGGCCGCTGTCGCTGGTCTGCGCGCGGGCCTCGGGTATCTGTACCGAGAGTAAGAGCAGCACCGCACCGGCGCCGCGCAGGGTTTTTATTCCATCCATCCTTGCCACGCATCCCTGAAGATGCGTCTCCATGTCGTGCCTGCGCCTCTCGAGGACTGGGCGGGTCACGTATTGTGTGGAGTGGGTTTATGTCGTGTTGCAAGGATTGCGGATATTCACCCGCACCGGAATAGGGTATTCACCTGAAATTTGTCATATCGCGGGGGCGAGCCTTTTTTAGGGCCGGCTAGGGCGTATTGGGGCCGCCCGGCAGCACGGCCTTGGGGCGGCTCACGGCGTCGCCGTCGCCCCGCCGGAGGCCCGCGAACGCCAGGGTCGAGACCGCGGTCATGGCCCCCAGCACCAGGAAGCCCTCGTGGATGCCGTGGATCATCTGCGCCGGGTCGGTGTGGAAGCGGTCCGGGATGAAGGCGGCGGTCACCAGCGAGGCCGAGGCCACGCCGAAGCTGATGGAGAGCTGTTGCAGGGTGCTGGCGATGGTGGAGGCGCCGCTGGTCTGGCGCGAGCTGACGTCGGCGAACACCAGGGTGTTCATGCTGGTGTACTGCAAGGACGAGAAGAAGCCGTAGGCGAACACCATCACCACCACCAGCCACACCGGCGTGTCGGCGCCGATGGTCGCGAACGAGGCGATCATGCCGCCGATCAGCAGGGTGTTGGCTATCAGCACCCGCCGGTAGCCGAAGCGGGTGAGGATCCTCGGCATGGTGAGTTTCAGGCTCATGGCGGCGAAGGCCTGCGGCATCAGCAGCAGGCCCGACTGCACCGGCGTGAACCCCAAGCCCACCTGGTAGAGCAGTGGGAACAGGAACGGGATGCCGCCGATGCCCAGCCGCGTGATGAAGCCGCCGCTCACCGCGGTGCGGAAGGTGCGGATGCGCAGCAGCGCGAGCTGCAGCAGCGGATGCTTGGCGCCGCGCGCGTGCAAGGCGTAGCCCGTCAGCAGCAGCGCGGCGATCACCAGCAGGCCCGTGACCTCGCGCCCGCTCAGGGTGTGCTCGCCGAACACCTCCAGCACGTAGGACAGCAAGGCCACACCGGAGCTGAACAGGATCATGCCCACCAGGTCCAGGCGGTGGCTGCGCCGCTCGCGGTAGTCCGGCATGTGCCGGCGCACGAAGTACAGGCCCAGCAGGCCGATGGGGATGTTGATGAAGAAGATCACCCGCCAATGCAGGTAGGCGACGATAAGGCCGCCGGCGATGGGGCCCAGCATCGGACCCACCAGGCCGGGGATGGCGATGAAGCTCATGGTGCGGATCAGTTCCGAGCGCGCATAGGTGCGCACGATGGCGATGCGTCCCACCGGGATCATCATGGCGCCGCCCATGCCCTGCAGGATGCGGCAGGCGACCAGCTCGTGGATGTTGGTGCAGAGCCCGCACAGAAACGAGCCCAGCGTGAAGAGCGCGATGGCCGAGAAGAACACCCGGCGCGTGCCGAAGCGGTCCGCCACCCAGCCGCTGATGGGGATGAACACCGCCAGCGCCAGGGTGTAGCTGGAGAGCACCGCCTTCATGCTCAAGGGCACCACGCCGAGCGCGTCGGCGATGGCCGGCGCCGCGGTGTTGAGGATGGTGGTGTCGAGCGACTCCATGAAGAACGCCACCGCCACCAGCCAGGGCAGGAACCGGCGGCTCAGGCTGTCCGCCGGCAGCGGCAGCGTGGGGGGTTGGGGCTTGGCGGTATCCATGGAGAGCGACGACTCTAGCACCCGCCGCCGTGCTCAGTGCGCGATGGGGGCTTCGCTGCTCTTGGGCGCGGAGGCGCGGCCCACGTCGGTGGGGCGCAGCTCGTCCTGGCAGGCCTCCAGGCGCAGCGCCGCGTTGATGAGGCCGAGGTGGCTGAAGCCCTGGGGCATGTTGCCGAGCAGGGTGCCGTGCTCCGGATCGATCTGTTCGCTCAGCAGCCCCAGGGGCGAGGCGTAATCCAGCAGGTGTGCGAAGGCGGCGCGGGCCTCCGCGTGCTTGCCTTGCATGATGAGCCCTTCCACCAGCCAGAACGAGGGCAGCAGGAACGCGCCTTCCTTGCCGCCCACGCCGTCGTCGCCCTCGCGATGGTCGTAGCGGTACAGCAGCGGATAGCGGCCG
>DASXYJ010000134.1:0-3748 GCA_036502565.1 Gammaproteobacteria bacterium | reverse complement strand
GGTCGCCGGCCTCGTCGAAGAAACGCTCGAAGACCACCGTGTCCTGGGTCGGCAGGGTGCCGAGCGCGGCCTTGGCGGCGGCGAGATACTCGCCGAGCTGCTCTGCCGCCACGCGGTTGCCGTTGAGCTCCTCCAGCCAGGCGACGAGGTCCGCGCCGGCGGTGAGCTTGGCGTCCGCCTGCTCGCGCAGGCGCGAGACGGCCTTGGACATCTCGCCGGTACGGGCCGGCGCCTCACCGACCCAGAAGGGGATGGTGGGCGGCTGACCGCGGGCATCTTCCACGAACATGCGGCCGGTCTCGACCTTCAGCACCCGGTAGCTGGTGTTGCCCAACTGGAAGATGTCGCCGGGGATGCTCTCGAAGGAGAAGTCCTCGTTGAGGGAGCCGATGCGCAGTCCGGAAGGGCTCAGGATCACGTCGTAATCGAACTGGTCCGGGATGGCGCCGCCGTTGGTGACGGCGATGAGCTTGGCGCCGCGCCGGCCGCGCAGCTGGTGGTTCACCTTGTCACAGTGCAGGTGCGCGCTGCGCCGGCCGCGGCGGGTGGAGAAGCCGTCCGCCAGCATCTCCAGCACCTCGGTGAACTCCTCGCGCTCCAGGGCATGGAAGGGCCAGGCGCGGCGGAAGGCCGTGTACAGCGCCTCCTCGTCCCATTCGCGGCAGGCCACCTCCGCCACGATCTGCTGCGAGAGCACGTCAAGGGGGGCATCCAGGACCTTCAGCGTATCCAGTTCGCCGCGGTGCACGGAGTCCAGCAGCGCGGTGCAGTCCAGGAGGTCGTCCCGGGACAGGGGGAAGATGCGCCCTTCCGGAGTCGCGCCCACGCCGTGGCCGGAACGGCCGACGCGCTGCAGGAACACGCTGATGCTGCGGGGCGAACCCAGCTGGCAGACCAGGTCCACGTCGCCGATGTCGATGCCGAGCTCGAGCGAAGCCGTGGCCACCAGGGCCTTCAGCTCGCCGCGCTTCAGGCGTTGCTCCGCGTCCAGGCGATGGGCCCGGGCCAGGGAACCGTGGTGGGAAGTGACGTACTCCTCGCCGATGCGCTCGGCCAGGTGCCGCGCCACCCGCTCCGCCTGGCGGCGGTTGTTGGAGAAGATGAGCGTGGTGCGGTGGGTGGCGGTGAGTTCCGCCAGCCGGTCGTAGATCTCCGCCCAGACCTCATGGGCCATGACCGCCGTGAGCGGCGAACGCGGCATCTCGAGATGCAGGCTGCGCTCGCGCACGTGGCCGGTGTCGACGATGGTGCAGGGCTCGCCGCCGGTAAGGAAGCGCGCCACTTCTTCGATGGGTTTCTGGGTCGCCGAGAGGCCGATGCGCACGGGGCGCTTGGGCGTGAGCGCTGCGAGCCGCTCCAGGGACAACGCCAGATGCGCGCCGCGCTTGTTGCCGGCGAGCGCGTGGATCTCGTCCACGATGACGGTCTTGACGGTGGAGAGCAGCTTACGGCCTGAGTCGGACGTGAGCAGGATGTACAGGGATTCCGGCGTGGTGACCACGATATGCGGCGGCTCGCGGCGCATGCGGTCCCGCTCCGACTGCGGCGTGTCGCCGGTGCGTACCCAGGCCTTGATCTCCACGTCCGGCAGACCTTGGGCGAAGAGCTCGTTGCGGATGCCTTCCAGCGGCGCCTGCAGGTTCTTCTGCACGTCGTTGGAGAGGGCTTTCAACGGGGATATATAGAGGACCTGGCACTCGTTCTGCAGCCCGCGCTCGACGCCCTCCCGCACCAGGCCGTCGATGGCCGAGAGGAAGGCGGCGAGGGTCTTGCCGGAGCCGGTGGGCGCGGCGATGAGCGTGTGGGAACCGCCGCCGATGGCGGGCCAGGCCTGGGCCTGGGCGCCGGTGGGCTCCGCAAATGTCGCACGGAACCAGGCGGCGGTGGCCGGGTGGAATCTCTCTAGAGGCATCCCATCACTATACGCCTGCCGTCAAATCCCGAGGATGCCCGGTCCCTCAGGGTGCGGAGCCCGCCTTGCCGGACTTGGGCTTCGCGCCGTTGGCGGCGGCCCAGTCGATGAACGAGTTGAACAGGGGGTACCAGGTGTCCTGGTCGGTGCTGGTGTCCGGGTCGGTCGCGCCGCCGCCACCGCTGATGGTGGGCGGCTTCGGGATCACCACCGCGGCCTTGAACAGGTCCTGGCCGTTGCCGGGCTCGGTGACCACCATCTCCGCGTAACGGTCGCCGTCCTTGTTGATGACCTCGAAATGCGCCCAGAGGAAGGGCTTGTAGGCGCGATAGGCCTGGTTGAGGCCGAGCAGGTCGCGAGTCTGGGTGACCTTGTCCTGCACGCCGGCGGCGATGATGCGTTGCTGCAGGCCGTTCTCGTCCAGGGTGTCGGTGAAGGCGCCGACCTCAGTCATCTGTTCCAGCAGGAAGGGCGTCTTGGCCGCGAGGATGCCGCTTGAGGTGACCAGCATGCGCCCCTGGTAGCGGCTGAGATCTTCCTGCAGGGTGATGCTGACTTTTGCCTTGTTGGCCGGCTCCGGCTCGCCCTTGCTGGTTTCCTGGGTGAGATAGCCGCTCTTCGGATTGACGCTCATGGGCTGGTATTGGGTGGCGCAACCCGCGCAGGCCAACAGCAGCAGCCAAGACGCCCGCATCACGATCCTATCCATATCTCCCCCCTTCCTTGAGGTGCCGCACGACACCCTTACATCCAGCAGCGCGTGGCGGGAGAGGACGTTGACGTTACAGGGCGTTACATGGCTCCGAGCAGCCGCTGCTCCCCAGCCTTGGGCGGCGGGGACTGCGGCGGGAAGAATGAGTCAGGGTCCGGAACCGCCGGACGCGGGCTTGCTTCCCTGCTGCTGGGCGGACAGGACGTAGCTCAGGCACTTGCGGTAGCCATCCGCGAGACGCTTCACGGTGGCGATGGGCAGGGTGCCGGCGGGCAGGCCCTTGTTCTCGCACTGGGCATCGGCGCCCTGCGCCGTGACCTCATCGCGGAAGTCGCTGTCGGTGATCACGCCGTAAGCCTTGTCCAGCCAGTCGTTGAGGCCGCGGTACACCTGGTTCAGGTGCTCGGTGGCCTGGCTCTCGTGGGCGTTCCAGTCGCTGGCATCCTGGTTGGCCTTGGCGTACTTGGTCTCGAGTGCCGCCTGCTCGGTCTCCAGGCTGGCGGACTCGGCATTGAGCTGCTTGGTGCCGGCGTTGAGTTGTTTGGCGTCCTTGTTGCACTGGTCGTCGCCGAGCTCGCCGCCGCCCTTGTCCTTGTCGCAGCCGCCGCCCTTGAGGCGCTGCTGCTGCGCGGCGGCGGCCTGGTTGTGAGTGGCGCTCATCCTGTCGAGGTCTTCCTGCCGCTTGCCGAGCTCGGCCTGGTCGGCCTCGATCTGCTGCTTCTGCGCGAGCAGGGCCTGCTGCACGCCTTCCCATTTGCGGCGCTGCTTGTAGAGCGAATCGGATTGCTTGGCGAGCGCCGCCACCCTGGCTTGCAACTCCGGCGGCATGGCCGCGGCGGCGAGACCGGGCAACGTCAGGCTCAACAACAGACAGACCAGGCGACGCGACATGGACGACTCCCCTTCCCCGATCTGAGGATACTAAGCTTTCTGCTGCATGCCTTGCAGGGCCCGGTGCAGCGCCTGGATGCGCGCCGCCCAGGGATGCGCGCCCTGGCCAAGCAGTGGTGCCAGCAGGGCCAAGGCCGCGGCATCCTGCTTCTGATCCACCAGGGCTTGGGCCTTGAGGAACCGCAGGCAGACCGCTTCCTCCCCCGTGGGCCGGCGCGCCTGCACTGCGAGAT
>DASXYJ010000133.1:0-25220 GCA_036502565.1 Gammaproteobacteria bacterium | reverse complement strand
CTCCCTGAGCCTGAGCACGCTGCTCTGGGCCAGCTATGCGCTGGCTTTCACCTACCACTTCTATCCGCAGCTCGGCATCGGCGGCGGGATGTGGAACTTCTTCAGCGGCCGCAACGTGTACTTCGACCTGATCCTGGACATGCTGCTGGCCTTCGGCATGGTGCTGGTACTGTTCGAGGACGCGCGCCGCGAGATCGACAGCGCGCACCGCGAGCTGCGCATCGCCCATGAGCAGCTGCTGCGGGAGTCCTACCTGGATTCGCTCACCGGCGCCTACAACCGCCGCGCCTTCAACGAGGGCGCCGGCCTCGAGGACGCGCGCGGCAGCTTCGGCGCGCTGGCGGTGTTCGACCTCGACAACCTCAAGGACGTGAACGACCGCCACGGCCACAAGTACGGCGACGACCTGCTGCGGCACTTCGCCAACATCCTGCGCGCCGGCCTGCGCTCCAACGACAAGCTGTATCGCTTGGGCGGCGACGAGTTCCTGCTGGTGATGCCGCGCGCGGTGGCCTCGGTGGTGGAGAAGCGCATGCGCGAACTCATCAGCGGCGCGCCCGAGCTGCAGATCCCGGGCACGGACTTGAGCTTCCCGGTCCGCGCCAGCATCGGCGTCGCCGACTTCAGGAGCGTGGAGCAGCTGGAGACGGCGGTGCACGACGCGGACCGCGCCATGTACAGCGCCAAGCGCTCCCGCAAGCGCAGCCGGTGAATATGCGGGTATTTCGGCGGCGAAATACCCTTGTCATAATCCACCCTGCTGCCGGTCGAAACCCACCTATACTTTGCCCTGCCCAAGGGGATACCGGGCGTGGCTGGTAGCGGTGACCAACGATATCTGGAGTCTCATCGGTCTGATCGGTCTCATGGTGCAGGTGGGCATCAGCGGACTGCTGTGGCTGTTCTTCGTGTTGCTGAAGCGCCATGCCGGCCGGCGCTCGCGTTTCTTCCGTCTCTGGACCTGGGGCTGGGTGGCACTGCTGGCGGCGTTGCTCCCGCTGTCGATCGCCTTCTATGGACCGGCGATCCCGCTGCTCAGCAGCATCGCCCTGCTCTGTTACCAGGCCGCCAAGCTCGGCTTCCTGCTGCTGCTGCTGGCCGGCACCCTCGAGTTCGCCGACGGGCATCTCCCCAAGGACTTCCTGCGCAACGGCCTGGTGACGGTGGCGGTCTGCGTGCTCTTGCTGTGCCTGCCCGCCGCCCTGGACCAGCAACGGGCCCTGTTGCTGCAGAGCGTGCTGAGCGTGCTCACCGCGGGCTACGCCGCGTTCCGCCTGCTGCGCCTGCCGCCCACCCGCCGCAGCCTGGGCGCCCAGGTCACGGCCATCACCTTCGTCTTCTATGGGCTGCTGTGGTGCAGCTACGCGCTGGTCATATATAAGGACCAGCATCCGCTCCCGGCCTGGCTGGCGGACGCGCTGGTCCGCTATGGGCACTTCAACGGCTATACCGACTCCCTCATGGAACTGTGGCTGGCCTGCGGCATGGTGCTGATGCTGCTGGAAGATGCGCGCCGCGAGACCAACGCCGCCCATGCCGAGCTCGCGGTGGCCCACGAGAAGCTGCTGCACGACTCCCTCACCGATCCTCTCACCGGCGTGTACAACCGCCTGGCCTTCACCCGCGGTGTGTTCCTGCAGAGCGCCGGTGCCACCTTCGGGACCGTCTTCATATTCGATCTGGACAACCTGAAGCGCGTCAACGACAGCCACGGCCACGAGGCCGGCGACGAGCTGCTCAAGCACTTCGTCGGCACCCTGCGCGGCGGGCTGCGTCCCGCCGACCAGGTGTACCGCTGGGGCGGCGACGAGTTCCTGCTGCTGTTGCCCGGCGCCACCTATGCCTCGGTCGCGCCGCGTCTGAAGGAGCTGATGCACCTCACCCCGCCGCTGAGCTTCGGCCTCAAGCAGGTGCCCCTGGTGCTGGAGGTCAGCAGCGGCGGCGCCGACTACGTGGACGTGGAGAGCCTGCGCAGCGCCGTGAACGTGGCGGACCGGGCCATGTACGAGCAGAAGCGCATCCACAAGACCGCGCCGCCCCCCAGCGCGGACCTGCCCGGCGCCACCGGCTAGACCCGCCCCAAGGCGTCTGCGCGGCGCGTGGGATGGCACCTTCGGGCTTCGCCGTGGTCTCATGCTTCTCCGGCCCCCAGAGCCGGCCGTATCTCCGTCGTTCCAGTCAACAGGGAGTCATCATGAAACTGCTTACGAAACACGCGCTTGCCGTGGGTCTGGGCGCGCTGCTGGCCGCCACCGCCGTGCAGGCGGAGGAACAGGCCTGGGTCAAGGAGAGCAACCAGGACGCCATGATCCTGCTCAAGGTGCAGGCCAAGTACGCCCCGGAGTTCGCCGGGCGCACCGGCATCGACGGCCTCGATGACAAGATCTTCGACCTCAAGGCCGGCGCCTACGACCGCAGCCAGAAGGACACCGAGGCGGCGCTCACGCAGCTGAAGAAGCTGCAGAAGACCGCCACCGATCCCAACGTGAAGCAGGACCTGGACATCCTGGTCGCATCCACCGAGAAGAACCTGGCGAGCCGCGCCCTCGACAAGAAGCTCATGCTCGACTTCATCGACGCCGCGCAGATCGAGTTCAGCGGCATCCGCTTCCTGCTGGACAAGCAGGTGCCGCCGGAACGGCAGAAGGCCGCGCTCATCCGTCTCAAGCTGTACGCGGGCGCCGAGAAGGGCGTCACGCCGTTCACGGTGCTGGCCCAGCAGGAGACCGAGAAGCGCCTCAAGCTGAAGGGCCTCACCGGCCCTTACGTGCAGGAGGTCAAGGATGGCGTCGACAACGGCGCCCAGTACATGGACGGCATCGAACAGCTGTTCAAGGCCAGCGGGCTCACGGGCTGGGAAGACGACTTCGCCAAGCTCAAGCAAGAGGACCAGGACTACAACGCCTGGCTCACCAAGGACCTGCTGCCGCGCACCCGCCAGGAGGTGCGTCCGCCGGCGGCCATCTACGCCGAGGACCTCAAGCAGGTAGGTGTGGACATCTCGCCCGAGCAGCTCATGGCCATGGCGCAGTTCTCCTTCACGGAGATCCAGCACCAGATGGAAGGCGTCGCCGCCCAGGTGGCCAAGGAGAAGGGCTACAAGAGCAGCGACTACCGCGACGTGATCCACGAGCTGAAGAAGCAGCAGATCACCGGCGACCAGATCCTGCCGTTCTACCAGCAGCGCCTCGCCGCCATCGAGGACATCATCCGCCAGCAGCACATCGTGACCCTGCCGGACCGCAAGGCCTCGATCCGCCTGGCCTCCGACGCCGAGACCGCCCAGACCCCGGCGCCGCACATGGTGCCGCCGCGCCTGATCGGCAACACCGGCCAGTACGGCGAGTTCGTGCTGCCGCTCAACCTGCCGCCGAAGCCCGGCCAGGAGGCCCTGAAGTTCGACGACTTCACCTTCGACGCCGCCGCCTGGACGCTCACCTCCCATGAGGCGCGCCCCGGCCACGAGCTGCAGTTCGCCTCCATGGTGGAGCATGGCGTGTCCATCGCCCGCGCCATCTTCGCCTTCAACAGCGCCAACGTGGAGGGCTGGGGTCTCTACTCGGAAGCCGAGATGCAGCCCTATGAGCCCCTCGATGGCCAGCTCATCACCCTGCAGCTGCGCCTGCAGCGCGCGGCCCGCGCCATCCTCGACCCGATGCTGAACCTGGGGATGATCCAGCCGGAGGCGGCGCGCCAGTTCCTGCAGCAGCAGGTATGCCTGTCGCCGGCCTTCGCCAAGTCCGAGGTGGACCGTTACACCTTCCTCTCGCCGGCCCAGGCCACCAGCTACTACTACGGCTACTCGCGCATCATGCAGTTGCGCGGCGAGACCGAGGTGAAGCTGGGTTCCGCCTTCGACCGCCAGAAGTTCAACGACTTCATCCTCTCCCAGGGCCTGCTGCCCCCGGACCTGATGCGCAAGGCGGTGGACGAGCAGTTCATCCCGAGCCAGCAACCGAAGCAGTGATCGAGAGCGATCAGAGGCAGAAGGCCCGCGCAAGCGGGTGAGGCAGGCTGACCGCCGAACGACCAGCCAGGGATGGCTGGGCTGGAAGGCGCGCCAGGGATGGCAGACTGGCAGCAGTGAGTAAGAACAAAAAGCCCGCGCAAGCGGGCTTTTTTGCTCAGGAGCCCCGTTTGAATTCCTTCGGCTTGATCCTCAATTTCCGCATCTTGGCGCGCAGGGTATTGGCATTCAGCTTCAGCAGTCGCGCCGCGCCATGTTCACCGGAGACCCGGCCCCGGGTCTGGGTGAGGGCCGCCTGGATATGGGCACGCATCGCATCATCGAGGCTCGCGACACCGCTCGCCGCCGCCACCGTGGCGGCAGGCACCCGCACCGCGCCCGTATCCAGCCCTAAGGCCGCGGCGATGGCCAGGCGCTCGCCTTGGCCCAGGATCGCCGCCCGCTCCAGCACCGAGGACATCTCCCGCACGTTGCCGGGCCAGGGATAGCTCTTCAGCAAGGCGATGTCGGCGGGCGTCGGCTCGCAGGCCGGGAGACCCAGCCGGCGCGAGGCGCGGCGCGCGAAGTGCAGGGCCAGCTCCGGGATGTCGTCCTGCCGCTCCCTGAGCGCCGGCAGGATGATCGGAAAGACGGCGACGCGATACCAAAGGTCCTCGCGGAACTGGCGGTGCTGCACCATGGCCGCCATGTCGCGGTGGGTGGCGGCGACGATGCGCACGTCCACCTCGATCTCCTTCTCGCCACCGACCCGGTGGAAGCGGCCGTCCTGCAACACCCGCAACAGGCGCACTTGGGCCGAGGCGGGGAGTTCCGCCACCTCATCCAGGAACAGCGTCCCGCCGTCGGCGCGCTCGAACCAGCCGCGACGCTGGCCCACGGCGCCGGTGAAGCTGCCTTTCTCGTGGCCGAAGAGTTCCGAGTCGATCAGTTCCGGCGAGATGGCGCCGCAGTTCACGCGGATGAAGGGGCCGGCAGCGCGGGCGGAACGGGTGTGGATGGCACGTGCCACCACTTCCTTGCCGGCGCCGGTCTCTCCCAGGATCAGCACCGAGGCATCCGAGCTCGCCACCATGGCCACGCGCTGCAGCACCGGCTTCAGGCCGCGGCTGGAACCCACGATGTCATCCTCCAGGGCATCGCGGCCGAGCCGGGCCAGGAGCGAGCGGCGGTCCGCCTCGGCGGCGTCCTTGAGGCGCGCCATCTCCTTCAGGCGGATGTGGTTGTCCAGCGCCGCGCCGAAGGCGTCCAGCAGCGTGGCCACGAGCTTCTGCTCGGCTTGCGAGAAATGCTTCCTGGGCGCCGCCACCAGCAACACCGCCCCGGTGGCGGTGTCACCGCTGTGCAGCGGAGCTGCCAGCACCTCGCGCTCGATGGCGCCGAGATCCAGGCCCAGCAGCGCCTGCGGCAGGCCGCGCTGCACGTCCCGGCGCGCGCACCAGCGGCTGAGGGCCGCGTACTGGCTCTCGGCGAAGCGCAGCGGTTGATCGCTCTGGGCGGGGCTGCCGCGCTCCTGGTGCAAGACCACTTCCGCGGAGTTGCTCTCCGGCAGCAGGTGCACCAGCAGCAGCGCTTCCACCGGCAACTCCGGCGTCAGCAGCTGCAGGAGTTCGGCGGCGGACTCCTTGAGGCCGGCGTGGCGACCCACCTCGCGCCACAGCTCCAGGAGCAGGGGATTGGACGTACTCATATTCATCAAATATAAACGAAGTAATAGTCTTATTTAATCATTAAAGTATTTAAATAAGACCAATAAACAGGTGGCAGAAACCCCTGGACCGCCAAACCCTTGTCCTACAAGGGTTTCCGGGACTTGGCACGCCGCCTGCAATAGTACTCATGTGCACCCCTGAAACCCCACGGAGTACCTTCGAATGCGTCTGCGTATCGCGAGCCTCGCCGCTTTCATCCTGGCCCTCCTGGGCATGTCATCGGGCGCCCATGCGGCCGGCCCGGTGGAGCTGCTCAACGTCTCCTACGATCCCACCCGCGAGTTCTATGAGGCCTTCGACCGGAGCTTCGCCGCGGACTGGAAGACCAGGACCGGCCAGGACGTGGTGGTGCACCAGTCCCACGACGGTTCCGGCAAGCAGGCCCGCGCCGTGATCGACGGCCTCGACGCGGATGTAGTGACCCTGGCGCTGGCCTACGACGTGGACGCGGTGTCCAAGGCCGGATTGATCGCGCCGGACTGGCAGAAGCGGCTGCCGGACGACAGCGCGCCTTACACCTCGACCATCGTGTTCCTGGTGCGCAAGGGCAACCCCAAGGGCATCCATGACTGGGCCAACCTCATCAAGCCCGGCGTGCAGGTGATCACGCCGAACCCGAAGACCTCCGGCGGTGCGCGCTGGAACTATCTGGCCGCGTGGGGCGCTGTGTTAGACCATGAACTCGGCGGCGACCTGAAACAGCTCTCCGACCCGAAGGCCACCGCCAAGGTGCAGGCTGCCCAGGACAAGGCTCGCGCCTACGTGGCGGAACTCTACAAGCACGTGCCGGTGCTGGATTCCGGCGCCCGCGGCGCCACCAACAGCTTCGTGCAGCGCGGCATGGGCGACGTGCTCTTGGCCTGGGAGAACGAGGCCTTCCTCGCCATCAAGGAGTTCGGCGGCGACAAGTTCGAGATCGTGGCGCCACCCGTGAGCATCCTGGCCCAGCCGCCGGTGGCGGTGGTGGACCACAACGTGGACCGCCACGGCACCCGCAAGCTGGCCGAGGCCTACCTCAAGTATCTGTACTCGCCGGCCGCCCAGAAGCTCATCGCCGCCAACTACTACCGGCCCGTGAGCCCCCAGTACGCGGATGCCGCGGACCTCAAGCGCTTCCCCAAGCTCAAGCTCTTCGACATTAGCGTGTTCGGCGGCTGGAGCCAGGCGCAGAAGACCCACTTCGCGGACGGCGGCCTGTTCGACCAGTTGTACGGCGATGGTGCCAAGTAGATGAACGACGCCGCCCACGCCCTCACCAGTGTCGAACGCGTCCCGGCACGCAAGGGTCCGGACGTGCTGCCGGGGTTCGGGTTGTCGCTCGGCTACACCGTGGTGTATCTGAGCCTCATCCTCCTTATCCCGCTGGCGGCGCTGGTGCTCAAGGCCACCGCCGGTGGCTGGCAGGGCTTCGCCGCGGTGCTGACCTCGCCCCGGGTGCTGGCGTCCCTCAAGCTCACCTTCGGTTCTGCCGCCATCGCCGCCCTGGTCAACGCGGTGTTCGGCTTCCTCACCGCCTGGGTGCTGGTGCGCTACCGCTTCCCAGGCCGGCGCCTGCTGGATGCCATCGTGGACCTGCCTTTCGCGCTGCCCACGGCGGTCTCGGGCATCGCGCTCACGGCCATCTTCGCGCCGGACGGCAGCCTCGGCCGTTTCCTGGCCGGCATCGGCTGGCCGGTGGCCTATACCCCCAGCGGCGTCACCATCGCCATGGTGTTCATCGGGCTGCCCTTCGTGGTGCGCACCCTGCAGCCGGCTTTCGAGGAGCTGGCCAGTGAGTTGACGGACGCGGCATCCAGCCTGGGCGCCAGCCCCTGGAAAGTGATGATCCGGGTGGTGCTGCCGCTCACCTTGCCTTCGCTCATCAGCGGCTTCTCCCTGGCGCTGGCCCGCGGCATCGGCGAGTACGGCTCCATCGTGTTCATCTCCGGCAACCTGCCGTTCAGGACCGAGATCACCTCGTTGCTCATCATCACCAAGCTCGAGGAGTTCGACTACACCGGCGCCGCGGTCATCGCCGTGGTGATGCTCTCGGCCTCGTTCCTGCTCCTGTTCGCCATCAACTTCGTCCAGAAGCGCAGCCTCAAGTGGCTGGCGCGCAGGGAGGCGTGATGCAGGGCAAGCCCTTCCAGTTCAACAAGGTCCGCATCGCGCTGCTGGCGGTGGTGGTGACTTTCCTGCTGCTGTTCCTGGCGGCGCCCCTGGTGGTGGTGTTCGGCGAAGCCTTCGCCAAGGGCCTCGGCGCCTACTTCGCCGCCTTCACGGACCCGGCGGCACGCTCTGCGATCTGGCTGACCCTCATCACCACCGCGGTGGTGATCCCGCTCAATCTCGTCTTCGGCGTGGCGGCGGCCTGGTGCGTCACCAAGTTCAGTTTCCCCGGGAGATCCCTGCTGCTCAGCATCATCGACCTGCCGTTCGCGGTCTCACCGGTGGTCGCGGGCCTGGTGTTCGTGCTGGTGTTCGGCCGCAACGGCTGGTTCGGACCCTGGCTTTCCGACCACGACTGGCATGTGATCTTCGCCTGGCCCGGCATCGTGCTCGCCACCACCTTCGTCACGCTGCCCTTCATCGCCCGGGAGCTGATCCCCTACATGCAGGAGCAGGGCCGGGACGAGGAGGAGGCTGCGCGACTCATGGGCGCCAGCGGCTGGCAGATCCTGTTCCGGATCACGCTGCCCCGCGCCAAGCTGGCGCTGCTGTACGGCCTGGTGCTGTGCAACGCCCGCGCCATGGGTGAGTTCGGCGCGGTGTCGGTGGTCTCCGGCCACGTGCGCGGCCAGACCAACACCCTGCCGCTGCACGTGGAAGTGCTCTACAACGAATACGATTTCTCGGCCGCGTTCGCGGTCGCCTCGCTCCTCACGCTGCTGGCGCTGGTGACACTGGGTCTCAAGACCTGGCTGGAACGGCGCGGGGCGCAATCCGCAAGGGCCTACTGACATGCACACCGCCATCACCATCTCAGACCTCAGCAAGCACTACGGCATGTTCCGCGCCGTGGACTCGGTGAGCCTCGACATCCCCCGCGGCGAGCTGACCGCGCTGCTGGGGCCCTCCGGCTCCGGCAAGACCACGCTGCTGCGCATGATCGCGGGGCTGGAGCAGCCGGACGTCGGCGAGATCCGCTTCCAGGGCCAGGACATCGCCGGCCTCGCGGTGAGCGAGCGGCGCGTGGGTTTCGTGTTCCAGCACTACGCCCTGTTCCCGCACCTCTCGGTGTTCGAGAACGTGGCCTTCGGCCTCAGGGTGCAGCCGCGCAAGCAGCGCCCCCCGGAGGCGGCGATCCGCGGCAAGGTCGGTGACCTGCTGAAGATGGTGCAACTGGCGAGCTTCGCGGATCGCTATCCCGCCCAGCTCTCCGGCGGCCAGCGCCAGCGCGTGGCGCTGGCGCGCGCCTTGGCCATCGAGCCCGAGGTGCTGCTGCTGGACGAGCCCTTCGGCGCCCTGGACGCCAAGGTGCGCCTGGAACTGCGCCGCTGGCTGCGCCGCCTGCATGACGAGCTGCACGTCACCAGCGTGTTCGTGACCCACGACCAGGACGAGGCCATGGAGGTCTCGGACCGGGTGGTGATCATGAACCACGGCCGTATCGAGCAGATCGGCAGCCCCCAGGAGATATACCACCGGCCGGCCTCGGCCTTCGTCATGGGCTTCATCGGACAGGTGAACATGTTCCGCGGCCGCCTGCCGGGACCGGGTGGCGGCGACCTGCGCCATGAGCGTCTCGGCGCCATCTACTTCGTGCGGCCCGCGGACGTGGAGATCCAGCGGCCCATAGCCGCGCAGGCGCCGGAACATATGCTGAAGGTCTCGCGCATCCACGCCGCGGGTCCCCTGGTGCGCATCGAACTGCTCGGCCGCGACGCCCAGCTGGTCACCGCCGAGCTCACCCAAGAACGCTTCCGCGAGCTGGAACTGCTGCCCGAGCAGCAGGTGCAGGTGCAATTCCGCAGCATCCACCGCTTCGATTCCTGACCCTATAGACTCATCGACAACTCGATCCGAACCAGGGAGAACTATCGTGTCCAAGAGCAATTTCCTGCTGACCCTCGCCGTGGCTTCCGTCCTCGCGGCCCCCGTGGCGCACGCAGACGACATGCCCAGCACCACCGTCAGCGGCCTCTTCTTCATCGACCTCACGGGCATCAGCACCACCCAAGACGCGCCGGTGGTGCCGCTGGGCGCCAAGCCGGCGGCCAAGACCGGCGACATCGATCCCAGCGGCATCGGCCTGGACGTGAAGCGCGGTTACCTCATCGTCAACCACAGCTTCGACGACGTCTGGTCCGCCTACCTGAACACCGATTTCAACTACGCCAGCTACAAGGCCAGCTCCAGCGTCAGCGGCGGCGTGCCGGGCGAGACCGTCAACACCAGCGTGACCACCCCCGAGACCCAGCTCTTCATCAAGAAGCTGTACCTGCAGGGCCGCTTCGATCAGTGGGCCGTGCTGCGGGTGGGTTCCGCGGACATGCCCTGGACCGGTTACGTGGAAGGCCTGTACGGCTATCGCTTCGTCGAGAACACCATGACCGACCGCAGCGGCTTCGCCAACACCGCCGACTGGGGCGTGAACATGAACGGCGCCGATGGCCTCTTCAACTATTCCGCCTCCATCGTCAACGGCAACGGCTACAAGAATCCCAGCCGCAGCAAGGGCATGGACGAGGAGTTCCGGCTGGGGCTGACGCCCCTGGATGGTGCCCTGGTCATCGGCGTCGGCGGCTACTTCGGCCACCGCGGCCAGGACACGGAGACCACCCCGGCGGTGCATACCGCCAGCCGCGAGGACCTGCTGGTGGGCTGGAAGGCGGCCGGCCTCACCCTCGGCGGCGAGTGGTTCATCGCCGACGACTGGAACGACGTGCTGAACGCCGGCACCACCACCAAGTCGGAAGGACTCTCGCTGTTCGGTTCCTACGACTTCCCCGGCACCGCGTTCTCGGTGTTCGCGCGCCATGACCAGGTGAAGCCCGCCAAGGACACCTTCTCGCAACTGAAGGACGAGTACTCGAACCTCGGTGTGGCCTGGAAGTACAACGCCAACCTGACCTGGGCAGTCGCCTACAAGAACGACAAGCTCACGGATAACCTGAAGTACAACCTGGGCAGCGACGATCTGAAGACCGAAGAGCTCGGCATCTGGGCGCAGATAAAGTTCTGACCGATGTTCGACGTCCTCATCATCGGCGGTGGCTTCAGCGGCACCGCCCTGGCGGTGCAATGCCTGCGCCGTGCCCAAGGCCGGCCGCTGCGCCTCGCGCTCTTGGAGCGCCGCGGCGAACCGGGGCACGGTGTGGCCTACGGCACCACCTCGCCCCAGCACGTGCTGAACGTGCCGGCGGGGCGCATGAGCCTCTTGCCGGAAGTGCCGGAGGATTTCCTGCGCTACGCCGCGGCCCAGGATGCGGTGGTGACAACCGGCAGCTTCGTCAGGCGCAGCGTCTACGGCGCTTACCTGCGCAGCCGCTTGCGGGAAGCGGAGCAGGGCGCCGCTCCCGCGACGCTGAGCCGCATCGCCGGCGCAGCGGCGGACATCGCCCGCGCCGCAGGTGGTTGGCAGGTCTCGCTCGCGGATGGACAGAAGCTGGGAGCGGCGCAGGTGGTGCTCGCCAACGGCAACCAAGCGCCGGCGCGATTGCCGGCAGCCGAGGCGCTCGCGGCGGATCCGCGTTATATCCCGGATCCCTGGCGTGTCGCCGCCTTGGAGCGGGTGCCCTTGGATCAGCCGCTGTTGCTGGTGGGTACCGGTCTCACCATGGTGGACGTGGCCTTGGAGCTGAAGCGCCGCGGCATGACAGGGGCCATGGTGGCCCTGTCCCGGCGCGGACTCATGCCCACCGCTCACCGGCACCACGCGGGGCCGGCCCTGGAACCCACGGCCTTGCTGCAACTCCTGCATACGGGCCCCGCACAGATGCGGCGCTACCTGCGGGTCACGCGCCTCTGCATCGAGGAACTCGCGAGCCGGGGCATCGATTGGCGTGACGTGTTGAGCTCGCTGCGTCCGTCCACCGCGCGCCTCTGGCAGTCGCTGCCCGAGACCGAGCGCCGCAGGTTCTTGCGGCACCTGCAGCCGTATTGGGACGTGCATCGCCATCGCCTGGCGCCGGACGTGGCGGAAGCCCTGCAGCGCCTGCAGCAGGGCGGGCAACTGCAAGTGGAAGCCGCGTGTCTCACCCGCCTGGAAGACGCGGGAACCGGATTGCTCGCCGAATGGCGTCCCCGGCGCCGTGCCCTGCGCCGCATGCTGCAGGTGGGCGGCGTCGTGAACTGCACCGGTCCCGAGACCCGGTTGCACCGCTCCTCGGACCCCTTGATCCGCCGCATGCTGCAGCAAGGACTGCTCAGTCCGGATCCGCTGCATCTCGGCGTGCAGACGGACCAGCATGGCGCGCTGCTGGATGGTGAAGGTCGCGCTTCCGCGGACCTGTCCTACCTCGGCCCGATGCTGCGGGCCCGCGACTGGGAGTGCACCGCGGTGCCGGAGTTGTCGGTGCAAGCCTCGCGGCTGGCGCAACGTCTCATGGCCGCCTGAAGGCGAGGCCGCTACAGGCGTTTCGTGAAGATGATGTCCGAATGGCCGCGGGGATAGTCCGCGATGCGGGCGCATTCCACGTAGCCGAGTCGCCGATAGAGGTCCGGGGCCTGGAAATCGTGGGACGACAGCACCACCTGGGAGCAGCCCCTGCCGCGCGCATGCACCTCGACCGCGTGCAGCAATGAGCTTCCCAAGCCCCGATGCCGGGCGGATTCGTGCACCCACAGCTGGGCCACGTAGCAGCACCCGCCCCAGGTATGGCCGTTCACGCCGGCCACGATACGTCCCTGCGGATCCCGGATGGTCGCCGCGTATCCCTCGCCGTCGAAGAGCCCGGTGGCGGCCGAGTTGAACTCGTAGATCCGTTCGCCCAGGAAGGCTTCGACCTCGCCGGAGGGGTCTTCAGTGATTTGGATCGGCTGCTGCATCCCGCTTGGATGCGGCCACGGCGGTTTTTATTACGTCAGGCAGCTGCACCGCGCAGCCTGCGCATCAGCATCGGACCGACCTCCACCATCACCACGCCCAGCAGGATCAACCCACAGCCGAGGGTGGCGGTGAGGGTGAGCCGCTCATGCAGCATCACCGCGCCCGCCAGGGCCGCGAACACGCTCTCCAGGCACATGATGAGCGAGGCTTCCGCGGGCGGGGTGTACTTCTGGGCTATCACCGACAGGGTGAATGCCACGCCGCCGGAGAGGATGCCGGCGTAGAGGATGGCGGGCGCTGCGCTGCCGATATCCGGCAGCGATATCGGTTCGAAGCAGAGCCCTATGCCGAGCGCCAGTACCGTGGTCACGGCGTACTGGGCGAAGGACAGGAAGAAGGGCCGATGAGTGCGTTGCAGGAAGTCGCCGATCACGGTGATGGCCAGCGCCCAGGCGAAATCCGCCAGCACCACCAGCAGGTCGCCGAAGGACCAGTGCCGTGCGCTGCCGTCGTCCGTCAACAGCCAGGCACCGGCCACGGACACCAGGCAGGCCAGCAGCACCAGGCCGCGGGGCCGGACCCGGTTCAGTCCCCACACCATGAACGGCACGATCACCACGTAGAGCGCGGTGAGGAAGCCGCCGTTGGTGGCGCTGGTGGTGACGAGCCCCGCCTGCTGCAGGCAGCTGCCGGTGCAGAGGCATAGGCCCACCAGGCCCGCCTGCAGCCAGTCCTTGCGGGAGAGCGGCGCAGTCTCGCGGCGGCTCTCATAGAGAGCCAGTGGCAGCAGCACGATGGCCGAGAGCAGGAAACGCAGGCCCACGAAGCTGATGGGCCCCATGCTGTGGTTGGCGTCCTTCTGGGCGATGAAGGCGGTGCCCCAGATGAAGGCCGTGAGCAACAGCATCATATCGGCGCGCAGTCGGGTCATCGCAGTGTCGGCTCCTTGTGACGGGCGTCAGGGTATCAGTTGACCGCGCGCTGCGCTGTTCGCCTCTTGCTGCAGCCAATCCACGAAGGCCTGCACCGAGGCATCGCCGCCGCGGCTCTTGGGATGCACGGCATAGAAGGCCAGTTCCACCGGCAGGTTGATCTGGAAGGGGCGCAGCAGGCGTCCGGCCTCGATCTCCGCCTGCACCAGCGGCGCCGAGGCGAGCGCCACGCCCTGGCCCTCGATGGCCGCCTGGATCAGCACGTTCATGTCCTCCACCACCAGGCCCTGGCGCGCGTCCACGCCCTTCACCTTGGCGAGCTCCAGCCACTGCTGCCAGTGGCGGTGGGTGGTGTCGTGCAGGAGCGGTACGTGCTTCAGGTCCGCCGGTGTCTTCAGCGGGTGCGCGCCCTGCAACAACCGCGGCGAGCACACCGGGAACTCCTCCGGCGTGAACAGCCGCAGCGCCGTGACGCCGGGCCAGCGGCCGCGACCGTAACGGATGGCGAGATCGATGCCGTCCCGGTCGAAGTCCGTGAGCTGCGGCGAAGTGCTCAGGCGGATCTCGGTCTCGGGATGCGCGTTCTGGAAACGGTGCAGCCGCGGCACCAGCCAGCGGGCTGCGAGGGAGGCGAGGGTGCTCACGGTCAGCACCTGCTTGTCGGTATCCTCCCGCACCGCTTCCACGGCCTCGCGGATCTGCTCGAAGGCACTCTGTACGCCGAAGGCGAACTCGCGGCCCCGCGCGGTGAGCTGCAGGCCCCGGGGCAGGCGGTGGAATAACTCGCAGCCCAGGAAGTCTTCCAGTTGCTTCACCTGCCGGCTCACCGCTCCATGGGTCACATGCAATTCGACGGCGGCTT
Source organism: Gammaproteobacteria bacterium (assembly GCA_036502565.1). GTDB lineage: Bacteria > Pseudomonadota > Gammaproteobacteria > Natronospirales > REEB76 > DASUBN01. The sequence goes on along the minus strand of DASXYJ010000133.1, from coordinate 10,780 downwards.
TGCTCAAGCTGCCGTGGCGGGCGGCGGCTTCGAAGGCCTTGAGGGCATTGGGCGGGGGCAGTTCACGCACGGGGCACCTGTCAGGTATTTGCACATCTCGGTATGCAAAAATGCGGCCTATCCCCGGCGTAGGCCGGGCATCTACAATCCACACACTGTGAATATAACTGACGAGTCTACCGCCATGAAAGAGCCCGTCGAACGCAGCCTCGATCCCCAAGACTGGCAAGCCTTCCGGCGCCTGGCGCACCGCGCGCTGGATGACGCCCTCGACATGCTGGCCACGGTGCCGGAGCGCCCGGTGTGGCGGAGCGTGCCGGAGGCGGTGCGTGCGGAGTTCAAGACGCCGTTGCCGCAGAAAGGTGTGGGCGCAGAAGCGGCGTACGAGGATTACCAACGGCTGGTGGCGCCGTATCCCCTCGGCAACATCCATCCGCGCTTCTGGGGTTGGGTCATCGGCACCGGCACGCCCATGGGCGTGGTGGCGGACATGCTGGCGGCCGCCCTCAACCCCAACTGTTCCGACTTCGACCACAGCGCCGCCTTCGTGGAACTGCAGGTCATCGAGTGGCTGAAGGAGATGTTGGGCTTCCCGAAGCAAGCCAGCGGCCTCCTGGTGAGCGGCGGCTCGGTGGCGAACCTGTCGGGCATCAACGTGGCGCGCAATGCCCGCGCGCCCTTCGCCGTGCGCGAGCAGGGTCTCACGCAGCAGGCGCGGCTCACGCTCTATGCCTCCACCGAGACCCACAACTCCGTGCAGAAGGCCGCCGAGCTCATGGGGCTCGGTAGCCGTTCGCTGGTGAAGATCCCGGTGGACTCCGACTATCGCATCGATGTCGCTGCGTTGAAGGCGCGCATCGCCGCGGACCGTGAAGCGGGCTTGGTACCGTTCTGTGTGGTAGCCAATGCCGGCACCGTCAACACCGGCGCCGTGGACGATCTCGACGCCATCGCCGACCTCTGCCGCGACGAGCAACTCTGGCTGCACGTGGACGGCGCCTTCGGCGCGCTCGCGGCCCTCGACCCGGAAGGACGCACGCTGGTGAAGGGCATGGAGCGGGCCGACTCCCTGGCCTTCGACCTGCACAAGTGGATGTACCTGCCCTTCGAGGCGGGCTGCGTGCTGGTGCGGCAGCGCGACCGGCATCAGGAAGCCTTCGCCGCCCAGGCCAGCTATCTGAAGAAGCTGGAAGGCGGCGTCGCCAACGGCGTGCTGCCGGACGCCAACTTCGGTCCGCAGCTGTCCCGCGGTTTCCGCGCCCTCAAGGTGTGGATGAACCTGAAGGCCTACGGCGCCGAGGAGTTCGCCCGGCTCATCAGCCAGAACCTCGCCCAGGCCCAATACCTGAAAGCCCGGGTGGAGCGGGAACCGGAACTGGAACTGCTGGCGCCGGTGCCCATGAACGTCGTGAACTTCCGTTACCGCGGCAAAGGGCTCGCTGCCGAGGCGCTGGAGGAACTCAACCCGCGCATCCTGGTGGCGCTGCAGGAGCGGGGCATCGCCGTACCTTCGCAGACCGTGCTGGGTGGGCGCTTCGCCATCCGCGTGGCCATCACCAACCACCGCAGCCGCCGCGAGGACTTTGACGCTCTCGCGGATGCGGTGCTGGCCCTGGGCCGGGAGTTGCAGTGATCCCGACAGCCTCGAAGTGGGCAACCTGAAACTCTGCTAAATAGCCGGCTTCTACAGGCATAATGCCGTTAAAAGCGCCTAAATCCTGATTTGCGGTTATTGGACGGAAATCCGCCATCCCGGCTGGAAATCCCATTTCCTGCGGGTATACTCCTGGTGGATATGTAAAATCGGAAAATCCTCCAGGGACGGACTAGCAGGAGGATGACGGATGGCGAAGCAGTATCTGCGGCTCACCTTCTATGGCCGCGAAGCACCCGTGCACGTGGAGATCGGCGACGTGGACGCCGAGGACATCATCAGCGGGGTCAAGGGCCTCGCCGCGGGCGGCAAGGACATCCAGGCTTTCTATCTCTTCCCCATCGGCGGCGACTTGAGCGCGCTCATCTCGGTGCAAGAGATCCAGACCCTGCAGTTCACCAAGAAGCCGAACGGCGACTGGAAGCCGGCGGCGCTGAAGGGCGGCGTCGCCTTCTACCTGAAGGGCCGCGACCAGCCGCTCGAGCTCGACTACAGCGGCCACGGCCCCCTGGACGACATGTTCCATGGCCTCGCGGACACGCGTTACGGCGAAGAGCTCCCCGGCTGCATCATGCTCTCGGACGGCTCGGGCGAGCCGTCGTTCTTCCGCATGGACGAGATCCAGTTCGCCGTCGCCAAGAGCAGCCTGATCAAGCGACTGTCTTGAGTTCCTCGGCGGCGAGCCGCTCCTGCACCGTGGGCACGTAGACCGGGAACCCCGGGTTGCGGCGCTCCTCGAAGATCAGCCGCGTCTCGATGTGCACGATCTCCGGGCGCACCGACAGGGTGTTGATGATGAACTCCCGCAGATGCTCCACGTCGCGCACCGCCACGTGCAGCATGAAGTCGTCGTCGCCGGAGACGTGGTAGAAGGACACCACCTCGTCCCGCGCCAGCACGTGGCTGCGGAAACCGTCGATGTCATCCCGGTCGTGGCGGGTCATGCGCAGGCAGATCATGGCCTGGGCCCCCACGCCCACGCCCTTGGGATTGAACTCCGCGTAGAAGCCCGAGATGGCGCCGTTATCCACCAGGCGGCGGACACGGGTGATGCAGGTGGAGGGAGCGATGCCGACGCGGGCCGCCAGCACCTTGTTGGGGATGCGCGCGTTCTGCCGCAGCTCCCTGAGAATATTCAGGTCGACCTTATCGTAGTTCATGATTCCATCCTTTTTTCCCAAATTAATTCGGTAGTACCCCCGTACTCCGAACGATATAGCCCCTTCCGTGGGCATGAATCCGAATCGTCACCCTGTGGTCAAAGAGTGGCACAGCTGCAGCCCCCAGGGAACCCCCCGGTAACCAAGGGGGGCAGGGACCATTTTTTGGGAAATATGCGCCTTAGCTGGGGCGCAGACGGGCCATGATCTCCGGCGCCACCAGGCGCGGGCCGTCGTAGCCGTGCACCTCGCCGAAGCGGCTGTCCCGGGCCTGCCACTCGCGGCTGGCCTGGCGCATCTCCTCTTCGTTGCGGGCCACGAAGTTCCACCACAGCAGCACCTCTTCCTTGAGCGGCTCACCGCCGATCAGGAACAGGTGCGCCGGCTTGTCGTTCTCCAGCAAGAGGCCATCGCGGCCCGCACCCAGGTAACAGAGCGCGCCGGGTTCTGCCTGACGACCTTCCACGGTGATGCTGCCTTCGATCGGCAAGAGCGCGTGCTCGAAGTGCGGGTCCAGCGGCAGGCGCCGGCGGCCCACGTCCGCCAGCTTCACGTCCAGGCCCATGAGCGGCGTGTAGACCTTGGCCGGTGAACGCTCGCCCAGGGCCTCGCCCACGATCAGGCTCATCTCCAGGCCGTCGCGCGTTAGCGCCGGCAGCTTCGGGTGGTGATCGAAGGCAGGATCGTTATGGCGCGCCAGTTCCGGCAGCGCGATCCAGAACTGCAGGCCGTGGAGCGCTGAAGGGTGCGGCTGGGGGCTCTCCTCGGAATGGGAGATGCCCTGGCCCGCGGTCATGATGTTGAGCTGTCCGGGGCTGATGAGTTGCTTGGACCCTAAGCTGTCCCGGTGGAACACCTCGCCCGAATACAGCCAGCTCACGGTCTGCAAGCCGATGTGCGGATGCGGTCCCACCCGCATCCCGCCGTCTTCCGCCTTCAGCGTCACCGGGCCGTAGTGGTCCAGGAAGCACCAGGCTCCCACGCGGCGGCGCAGGCGATGGGGCAGGGCGCGGCGCACATCCATGGCGTCGCCCACGCGGGCCACGTGCACCGGCAAGGTCTCGAGCACGGGTACGGCGGATGCTTCGCTCATGGGAGTGGGCCGGTTCGCTGCGGGAAAACCAGTATATAGCCCCCGGGATATGTCATCGGCATGGATGCCAGAGGGGTATAGACTCTCTGATCCCGACCCGAAGGAATCCCCATGCGCGCCGCGATCACCGCCTTGCTCCTGAGTCTCTCCCTGCCGGCTCTCGCCGCGACCCCCCATTACCAGTTGGGCCATAGTTACACCCTGGGAGGCGACGGCGGCTGGGATTACCTCACCTACGATGCCGCCGGGAAACGCCTGTTCATCTCCCGCGCCACGCGGGTGCAGGTGGTGGACGTGGCCACCGGCAAGCTCCTCGGCGAGATCCCCGGTACCGATGGCGTGCACGGCATCGCCCTCGCCCCGGAACTCAACAAGGGCTTCACCACCGACGGCAAGGACAACACCGTCACGGTGTTCGACCTGAAGACCCTCAAGGTCATCGAGCGCGTGAACATCAAGGGCGACCATCCGGACGCCATCGCCTATGAATCGGCCACGCAACGGATCTTCACCTTCAACGGCAAGAGCAACGACAGCACCGCGCTGGATGCCAAGACCGATACCGTCCTGGGCGACGTGCCCCTGTCGGGCCGCCCGGAGGCCGCTGTGGCAGATGGCAAGGGCCACGTGTTCGTGAACATCGAGAGCAAGAGCGAGCTCTCGGATATCGACGCCAAGGCCTTGAAGGTCGCCCACACCTGGTCGCTGGCGCCCGCCTGCGACTCACCCTCGGCCATCGCCATGGACACGGCCCACCGGCGGCTCTTCTCCGGCTGCGACAACAAGGTCATGGCGGTGAGCGATGCGGACACGGGCAAGGTCATCGGCACCCAGCCCATCGGCGATGGCGTGGACGCGGGCAGCTTCGATCCGGCCCTCGGCCTCGTGTTCATGTCCTGCGGGGAAGGCGTGCTGTCGGTGATCCATGAGGACTCCCCGGACCACTACAGCAAGCTCGAGGACGCGCCCACCCGCAAATACGCCCGCACCATGGCCCTCGATCCCGCGAGCCACGCCGCGTACCTGGTGACCGCGGATCTGAAGGTCACCCCGGCCCCGGCCGGCGCCACCGGCCAGGCCGCCCGTCCCAAACGCGAGGTGCTTCCGGACAGCTTCACCGTGCTGGTGATGCAGCGTCAGTGATCCCGCCGCGGGCGGGCGCTCAGGATGTGGTGGCGGTCAGCCGCGCTTATCAGAACAAGTAGCGCATCCCCAGGCGGTACTGGTTGCTCGGCGAGGAGTAGTGCCGCGCGTCCAGCACCAGGGCCCAGTGGTTCGCGAACTGCCAGGCACCCTCGGCGCGCACGAAGTTCGAAGCGCCGAAGCCGCCGCCCACGCTGACGTGCCCCAGGTAGCCCTTGAACTCCAGGGCACAGCTGCAGCGCACCCGCACACCCACGTCCAGCAGGTAGCCGCTGCCGGTCACGTCGTGCGTGGTCTCCTCGGCACAGCCGCCGGGGATGGCGAAGCCGTTGGCCGGGCAGGTGATGCCGGGAGCGAACACCGTGTTGACCACTTCATCGTGGTTCTTGTCCCGCGCGTAGTAAGCGTCAGCCAGCAAGTCGGCGGAATCCGTCATGGCCAGGTGCCAGCCTGCCCCCAGGCGCAGATAGTCCCAGCGCGAGGACTGGCCGAAGCAGATCCCGGTGTTGAGCCCACCGGGAGTGCCCAGGCAGAGGTTCTGGTCGTACTTGAGCCGGTAGAAATCACCCTGCAGGGTGAACTGGGAGGACACCGCCACCGAGCCGTCCACGAACCAGCCGTCCTCGACGATGCCGCCCGGATAGTTCCGCATCAAGCCGCCGCTGAGCCAGTCGTAGTCGAAGTCCGCCGCCTCGGCCGCGCCCAGGGAGAGGGCCAGGCTCAAGGCCAGCAGCAGCCGGACACACAGACGATGCATGGGAAGCCCCTGGGATATCTTTGTTAGGGACGCGATTCTGCCACAAGTCCCGCGCATGACAGATGCCACTACCCCGGGGCACCGGGGTGGGGCATCATGCGCAGCATATATAGGTGAGTGCCCCCCATGTCTGAAACCAAAGCCGTTGCGCCCAAGGCCCCCTCGGTGTTCAAGAACCGGGACTTCTCCCTGCTGTTCTTCGGCAGCAGCATCTCCGCCGTGGGCGATACCTTCACCCTGGTGGCGCTGCCCTGGCTCGTGCTCAAGATCAGCCACGATCCGGCGGCGGTGGGCCTGGTGGCCCTCATCACCGCGCTGCCGCGGGCGCTGTTCATGTTCGTGGGCGGCGCCGTGGTGGACCGCATGTCCGCGCGCCGCGTGCTGCTCGTCTCCCGCGCCTGGAACGCCGCCTTCGTGGCCGCGCTCGCGGTGCTGGTGGTCATCGGTGCCATCCAGATGTGGGAGGTGTACGTCATCTCGCTCGGCATCGGCCTGTCCACGGCCTTCGTCTATCCCGCCGGCAGCGCCATCCTCCCGCAGCTGGTGGAGAAGGAGCAGCTGCACATGGCCAACGGCGCCATCATGGGCATGCGCCAGGTGGCCATGATCCTCGGCCCCATCCTCGCCGGCCTGCTCATCGCCGCCGGCTTCAACACCAACCATGACGCGCGCCTGGCGGATGCCGGCGGCATCGGCCTCGCCTTCAGCATCGACGCCGTGAGCTTCATCTTCTCGCTGGTCTCGCTGTACATGATCCGCATCCACAGCGACTACCATCCGCCCAAGCCCGAAGGCGGCATCCTCGCCGACGTGTGGAAGGGCCTGAAGGGCGTGTGGGACGACGTGCAGCTGCGCGCCTTCATCATGTACGTGGGCATCGTCTCCTTGTTCGTCGGCGGCCCGGTGCAGGTTGGCCTGCCGGTGCTGGCCGATGAGCGCCTCAACAGCGCCGCCGCCTTCGGCATCCTCATGACCGCTTACGGCCTCGGCATGCTGCTCGGCAACGGCCTCTCGGTGTTCGTCACCCGTTTCGCCCGCGGCCATCTCGGCATCATGATCCTCAGCCTGGATACCGTGGCGGGGATGTTGTTCGCCGCCTTCTCCCAGACCCACACCACCTGGTATGGCGCCACGCTGCTGTTCGTCGTCGGCAGCTTCGCCGGCGTCGCGCAGGTCGCGCTCATGAGCTGGATCCAGCGGCGCGTGCCCCAGGCCATGATGGGCCGCACCATGAGCGTGCTGTTCTTCACCTTCCTCGGCGTGGGGCCGCTCTCGGCCGCCCTCGCCGGGTTCCTGCTCAAGTTCGTCTCCCTCACCGAGCTCTTCGCCGGCGCCGGCATCATGCTGAGCGCCATCGCCCTCTTGTGCATGACGCGCCCGGCGCTGCGCAGCATCACCCTGGCATCCACCCCCGCCAAGCCCTGAGAGTCCGCCCCGGCTGTCCCTTTGTGACAGCCGGGGCACCTTCATTTCGCGTACTAATCCCCTGAATTCCCGCAGGATTTCCGCGTAGGGAATAGCTGACCGCACGCGTCGGTTTCAGCCCCTTGCCGCAGGCGGACCCCGGGTCCATAGTCTTGCCGGTCCGGACGGGACAGGAAGCCAGTCCGCAAGACGCGCCGCTCAGGAATTGAGGGAGAGCGGGCAGCGTCGGGGGCTCCGGATGGAATCGAACAAGCTAATGAAGGTCCTGGCGGGCGATCTCAAGATCGGCATGTATGTCGATCGGCTGGATCGTCCCTGGACCGAGACGCGCTTCATGTACCAGGGCTTCTTCATCCGCAATGAAGAGACCCTGGCCGAGCTGCAGCGTGTCTGCCGTTTCGTGTTCGTGGACGCGCGCCGCGACGACGATGAAGCGCGGCCGATGCCGCGCTCCGGCGAGCGCTACGCCGTCACCCAATCCGTCGAGAAAGAGATCGTGCAGGCCAAGGCCATCCACAAGGATGCCAGCGCCGCCTCCAAGGCCATCTTCACCCAGATGCTGCAGAGCGGCCGGCTCGACGTGGAGCTGGCCCGCCACACCATCACGCCCATGCTCGAGAGCATGATGCGCAATCCCAATGCGCTCATCTGGCTCAGCCGCATGAAGCAGCACGACTCCTACATCTTCAGCCACGCCCTCAACACCTCCATCTGGGGCATGGCCTTCGCCCGGCATCTCGGCCTCGACCAGGCCGACATATATGAGGTGGGCTTAGGCTGCATGCTCTTCGACGTGGGCAAGACCACGCTGCCCCTCACGCTGCTGCTCAAGCCCTCCGCCCTCGACGCCGCCGAGACCCAGACCGTGCGCGGCCACGTGGGCATGAGCCTCTCCATCCTGCGCGGCATGGACGGCATCACCCCCACCATCATGGAACTGGTCAAGCATCATCACGAGCGCTTCGACGGCAGCGGTTACGGCGGCGGCCTCAAGGGCACCGCCATCCCCCTGTCCGCCCGCATCGGCGGCATCGTCGACACCTACGACGCCCTGGTCAGCTTCCGTCCCTATGCCGGCGAGCGCTCGCCCCATGAAGCCGTCCGTTATCTCTACGGCCTGCGCGGCAGCTTGTTTGCACCTGAAGTGGTCGAAAAGTTCATGCAGATGGTGGGCGCCTTCCCCACCGGCTCCGTGGTGGAGCTCAACACCGGCGCCGTGGGCGTGGTGTTGGCCCAGAACCAGCAGAAGCTCAGGCCGCGCCTCGCGCTGGTGCTGGACCCGGACAAGCGCCGCCTCGAATCCCCGGCGGTAGTCGACATGATGTATGACAGGCCTTGGGCCGACTCGGCCCAATTTTGGATCGACCGGTGTCTCCAGAATGGCGCCTACGGGGTCGACCCTCAGCAACTTGGCATTTAAAGCTACTGCGCTTGGCATAGCTTCGTCTGTAGCAGGATGCGTACGTGCCGCGGAGCACCGGGATGTGCGGGAGCGGCGAGGGCGAAGCCCGCCTCGCTCTGCCTGCGCTCGTAACGCTTTAAATGCCAAGTTCCGGATAAATCCAAACTTCTTGACCCTCTCCCTCCGGGAGAGGGCAGGGTGAGGGTGCTTCTCTTATAATCCTCCGATGCTGCAAGACAATCGTTACTTCGGCGCCCATCGGGATAAACCCGATTCTCGCGACCGCGCCTACCAGCCGCCGACTCTTAAATCCCTCCCAAAGTCGGTCGACTTGCGACCGCACTGCCCGCCGGTCTATGACCAGCGCCCGCTCCAATCGTGCACTGCCAATGCCGCCGCCGCCGCGGTGCAGTTCGAGCGCATGAAGCACGGCCTCAAACCCGACTTCACCCCCTCGCGGCTCTTCATCTATTACAACGAGCGCAAGCTCCTCGGCACCCAGGACAAGGATGACGGCGCGCCCCTGCGCGAAGCCATCAAGGTGCTCACCCAGCACGGCGACTGCCCCGAGCATCACTGGCCCTACGACGCCGCCAAGGTGAACATCGAGCCGACGCAGCCCTGTTACAAGGAAGCGGTGCGTTATGAAGAGATGAGCTACGAGCGCCTGGAGCAGGATCCCGCCCACTGGCGCGCCTGCCTCGCCTCAGGCTCGCCCTTCATGCTCAGCTTCGGCATCTACTCGGGCTCCGAGAGCGAAGCCGCCCGCCAGGCCGAGACCTTCCCCGTGCCCAAGGCAGGGGAGAGCCTGCTCGGCAACCACGCCGTCATGGCCGTGGGCTATGACGACGCCGGGGAACGCCTCCTCATGCGCAACTCCTACGGGGAGAAATGGGGCATGGCCGGCTACTTCTGGCTGCCCTATGCCTATGCCCGGGACCCCAAGCTGGCAGGGGACTTCTGGACCCTCCGCCTCAAGGCAGCGCGCTAGCGCGAGACCCGATAGCTGGCTAAGATTGATACCCAGTCCCACCCACTCATATCCAGGAGCGCGTCATGAGCAAAGGCATGGAACGGAAGAAGGAAGACAAGAAGAAGCCCGCCAAGAGCCTGAAAGAGAAGCGCGCCGAGAAGGCTGCCAAGCGAGCAGCGCGCGGATAAGTGAGCGGCACTGCCGCGAATGCGCTGCGAGCGCCCATGCAGGACAGCATGGGCCATGCCGGCCTCCGAGGCAGGATGTTGAGGAGGGAAGGTGGCGAAGCCACCCCGCGTATGCGGTGCATAGAAAGCCGCCCTCATGGGCGGCTTTTCGTTTTCTTGCACGGGGAGAAGATGCATGGATGAATACAGCTATCTCTCCGTCCTCATCGCGATCATCCTGGGTCTTGCGATAACGCAGATACTCCAGGGCTTCCGGGGTCTCCTGCATTTCCGCGACAGCGTCGTCTTCTACTGGCCCTCCCTGGTCTGGGCCGCGCTGATCCTGCTCATCGCCGTGCAATCCTGGTGGGCCAGTTTCGGCCTGCGCCATCTCACCGGCTGGACCTTCCTCGGCTTCGCCGTGGTGCTGCTGGAGAACATCTGCATCTACATGGTGGCAGCCTTGGTGCTCCCGGACTTCGCCGAAGAGCGGCAGGTGGACCTCAAGCGCGCCTATTTCAAGCAAGTGCCCTGGTTCTACGGCCTGTTCATCGCGGCGCTGGTCTGCAGCCTGCTCAAGGACCTGGTGCTATCCGGATCCCTGCCATATGGGATGAACCTCGGTTTCCAGCTCTTCTTCATCGCCGGCAGCGCGGCCCTGATCGTCGTCCGCAACGAGACCTTCCACAAGTCGTATACGCTGATAAGCGCCGTGCTGTTCCTGGCTTACATCGTCGCGCTCTTCGGCCATCTGCACTAGGATCTTGGGATGCACCGTCGCCTCCTGTTCGGTCTGCTCGCCATCCTCGCCCTGCCGGTGCTGTGGTGGTCCCTGAATGCCTTCGATCCCGGCCCGCGCCCGGCGGTGAAAGCGGCCATCGCCACGCCGGCGCCGGACCCCAGCACCGCCGACAACGCCTATTTCGCGATGCTGGCCTTCGACGCGGCCGACACCGCGGACATCCATGCCAAGGGCATGGCCCTGCAGGCCTACCTGGACGACGTG
>DASXYJ010000132.1:0-6753 GCA_036502565.1 Gammaproteobacteria bacterium | reverse complement strand
GATGGCCAAGCGCATCATGGGCAAGGCCAGCTTCGCCCAGATCCAGGACAGCTCCGGCCGCATCCAGCTGTTCCTGCAGAAGGACGCGCTGGGCGACATCTACGAGGAGTTCAAGACCTGGGATGTGGGCGACATCGTCGCCGCCGAAGGCGAGATGTTCAAGACCAAGACCGGCGAGCTCTCGGTGCGCGCCGCGAAGCTGCAGATCGTCTCCAAGTCGCTGTTGCCGCTGCCGGAGAAGTTCCACGGCCTCTCGGACACCGAGACCCGTTACCGCCAGCGCTACCTCGACCTCATCATGAACCCGGAGTCGGCGCAGGTGTTCCGCACCCGCACCCGCATCGTGCAGCACGTGCGCGACTTCATGAACGCGCTGGGCTATCTCGAAGTCGAGACGCCCATGATGCATCCCATCCCGGGCGGCGCCGCGGCGCGGCCCTTCACCACCCACCACAACACCCTCGACATGCAGCTCTACATGCGCATCGCGCCGGAGCTGTACCTGAAGCGCCTGGTGGTGGGCGGCTTCGAGCGGGTGTTCGAGATCAACCGCAACTTCCGCAACGAGGGTGTGTCGACGAGGCACAACCCCGAGTTCACCATGATCGAGTTCTACCAGGCCTACGCCACCTACACCGACCTCATGGACCTGACCGAGAGCCTGATGCGCAGCCTGGCCACGGCCCTCACCGGCGGCAGCAGCATCCCCTACCAGGGCGAGACCTACGACTTCGGCCCGGCCTTCAAGCGCCTCAGCATCGAGCAGGCCATCACCCATGCCAACAAGCTCAACCCCAAGAAGCTGCGGGATGTGGACTACCTGCGTTCGGTGTTCGAGCAGCAGAAGTTCTCCTACATGCCGGCCTGGGGCGCCGGCAAGCTGCAGCTCGCCTTGTTCGAGCACACCGTGGAAGCGGACTTGAAGCAGCCTACCTTCATCATCGACTACCCGGCGGAAGTCTCGCCCCTGTCCCGCAAGAAGGACTCAGACCCCTTCCTGGTGGACCGTTTCGAGTTCTACGTGGGTGGCCGCGAGCTGGCCAACGGCTTCTCGGAACTCAACGACCCGGAAGACCAGGCCGATCGCTTCCGCGCCCAGGTGGCGGAGAAGGACGCGGGTGATCAGGAAGCCATGTTCTTCGATGCCGACTACGTGCGAGCCCTGGAATACGGCATGCCGCCCACGGCGGGCGAGGGCATCGGCATCGACCGGCTAGTGATGCTGTTCACGGATTCGCCGTCCATCCGCGACGTGATCCTGTTCCCGCTGATGCGGCCGGAATAAGAAGATGAGTGAGGCCGAAGTCCGTCACGGGCGTACGCGCCTCAACCAAGCGGCCGAGATACTCGGTGCCATCCTGTCCGAGACCCGCGCTCCCGCCGATCACATCATCGATCAATATTTTCGCGCTCATCGCCAGATGGGTTCCAAGGATCGCGGCTTCGCTGCCGAGACGGTCTATGGCTGCCTGCGCCGCAAGGGTGAGCTGGAAGCTCTCATGGCGCCATGCCTCCCTGGCGGACTCGATGCTCCGGAGCATGCGCGTTGGCTGGTGGCGACCTACCTATTGAAGCATTCGGGCTGGAGCGGTCGGGCACTCGCCGACGCGGGATTCAGGGATGCGGATGCGCTGGTGACGCGGGTACGCTCCGTGAAGGCTGAGGAGCTGCCGTTCAGCGCCCGCATCAACATGCCGGAGTGGCTGGCGGAGAAGCTGGTGGCCCAGTACGGCGAAGCCGGGGCCGTGAGCTTAAGCGAAGCGCTCAATCGCCCGGCCCAGGTGGGCATCCGAGTGAATACCCTGCGCACCAGCCGTGATGAGTTGGCGACGAAACTGGCGGAGGAAGGCAATCCCTGCGAGCCCATGAAGTATTCGCCCATCGGCCTGCAACGCGACAAGCGTGGACCCTTGTTCAACACCGAGGCCTTCAAGGAAGGCTTGTTCGAGTTACAGGATGAGGGCAGCCAACTGCTGGCGCTCATGACCGAGGCCGCGCCGAAGGAGAAGGTGGTGGACTTCTGTGCCGGCGCCGGCGGCAAGACCCTCGCGCTCGCCGCCATGATGCAGAACACCGGCGTGGTGAACGCCTATGACGTCTCCACTACCCGCCTGGAGCGGCTCAAGCCGCGCCTGGCCAGGGCCGGTGCCTACAACACCCAAGCCTTCGCCATCCGCGATGAGCATGAGGCGATCCTGAAACGTTATGCCGGTACCGCGGATGCGGTACTGATAGACGCCCCTTGTTCCGGCACTGGGACCCTGCGCCGTAACCCAGACATCAAGTGGCGTCCCATCGATCTCGGGATGCTCACGAAGCTGCAGGCAAGCATCCTGGCTGCGGCCAGCGACCTGGTGCGTCCGGGTGGTCGTCTGATCTATGCGACCTGCAGCCTGTTGGAAGAGGAGAACGGCGCCATAACCGCCGCCTTCCTGGCGCAGCATCCGGAGTTCCGGGTGGCACAGGCGACACAGATCCTGGAGCGCCAGGGCGTGGGCTTGCCGGAAGGGATGCCGGCGGATGGCTCCCTGAATTTGCTCACCCACAAACACGGTACGGACTGCTTCTATGCGCTGGCGATGCAGCGCAAAGTCCCTATCTGAGGTTCAGACCCGCGTCAGCTAGGGGAGGGGATAGGCGCCTTGATCCCCGTGTGCTGCAATCTTCTGTTGTCGAGCTCGAAGGGCTTGTCACAAAAGATTCGCACAAGTGGGGGGGGGGTAAATAGTCAAATCAGATCAGCGTCACAGGCGAGCGATCGATGACCAGGGGCGTGTCCCTGAGGTCATCCTGGACCACCACCAGCATCTGCCAGACGCCGGCTTCGTCGCGGCGCGCATCCACGATCTCCGCCGCGGGCGAGTCCTGTTCCACGCCGTGGATCTGCATGCCCGGCCTCAGCATGGAGCTGGTCTCGCATTCGGCGCGCACCATGTGCCGCTTCACGCCGCCGCGATAATGGGCCCGGGCGATTATCTCCTGTCCGGTGTAGCAGCCCTTCTTGAAGTCGATGCCGCCCAGCCTTTCCAGGTCCAGCATCTGCGCCACGAAGTGCTCGCTGGTCTCGGAGAAGACCGTAGGTTCGCCTGCCAGGATCTTGTGCAGGGCCCAGAGGTCCTCGTTGCCGGGCGAGGTGTGCTCCTGCCAGCGCCGCATGAGCTTGCCCATGGCCTCCCGCTCCCCGTACACGGCGTAACGCGGGCGCTCGCCGTGCAAGCGCATGGCCTGGGTGTCCCCCACGCGGGTGACTTCGTTCACCTGTGCCGGCACCGGGATGCCGGCCTGGCCGAGGAGGGCGCCTGCGCCTTCCCCGATGAGACCCAGGGTCGAGATGCCGTCGCCTGCGTCCGCGAGTATCACCTTCGAGCGCAGTACATACATGGACAGTCGCTTCAGGACCGTGCTCTTGAGGCTCGCGGCCAGCGCCAGGTCGATGTGCTCACCGCGACGGAACACGCGCATCAGTGCCACCACCCGGCCCTTGGCGTTGCTCCAGGAACTGAGCTGGCTGCTCTCCGGCCCGAGCTTCTCGATATCGGTGCTGAGCTGTCCCTGCAGGAAGGCGACCGCGTCCGGTCCGCTTACGCAGATCAGTCCCTTGTAGGAGAGGTCTAAGAGGATGGTTTGGGGATCAGGCATGGGGGCTCGTTGTACGTATTGTAACCAGTGCCTGTCGCCGGTGCTGTGATGGGGGTTCGGGTGAGGTGGGCTTTGGGTGTAAAATGGCGGTTATAAGAGCAAGGCGATCCATGTCCGAGCAGCACATCGAGACTCCGGCAGCAGACACCGCGCGGGAACCACTCCCCGGTCCGTCCGCTCCGGAACCCAAGCCCCAGCAGCCGAAGGAGATCGGCGGTCCGAAAGGCCCGGAACCGACCCGTTTCGGCGATTGGGAGAAGAATGGTCGCTGCATCGATTTCTGATCTAAAGGTGGAGCATGGCTGACAACAGACCTCTATCGCCGCATCTCGGGATCTACCGCTGGCAGATCACCATGACCATGTCCATCCTGCACCGCGCCACCGGCGTGGCGCTGGCGGTGGGCAGCATCCTGCTGGTGTGGTGGCTGGTGGCCGCGGGCATCGGCCCCGACGCCTTCGAGACCGTGCACCGGGCCATGTCCAGCGTCATCGGCCAGATCCTGCTCATCGGCTGGACCTTCTCCCTCTATTACCACCTCTGCAACGGCATCCGGCACCTCTGCTGGGACGCGGGCTGGGGCTTCGAGATCAAGAGCATGTACGTCACGGGTTACACCGTCTGGCTGCTGGCCCTGGCGCTCACCGGCATCAGCCTCTGGGTCGCCTACACGGGAGGTGCGGCATGAGCTTCCGTACTCCCATCGGCACCGTGCGGGGCTTGGGGTCAGCCAAGAGCGGCACCGGCCACTGGTGGTCCCAACGCATGTCAGCGCTGGCACTCATCCCCTTGAGCATCTGGTTCGCGGTCTCGGTGCTGGGCATGCAGCACGCGGACTACATGACCGTGATCGTCTGGATGCACACGCCCTGGGTGGCGGTGCTGCTGAGCCTGTTCCTGGTGACCCTGCTGTACCACGCCTACCTCGGCGTGCAGGTGGTCATCGAGGATTACGTGCATACCGAGTGGCGGAAGCTCGCTTCGCTGCTGCTCATCAAGTCCGCCTGCATCCTGCTCGGCGCCGCCGGTGTGTTCACCGCGCTGCGCGTCGCCTTCGGAGCCTGAGATGACTGAAGCCTACAAGACGGTCGATCACATCTACGACGTGGTGGTGGTGGGCGCCGGCGGCGCCGGCTTGCGCGCGACCTTCGGTCTCGCCGAGGCGGGCCTCTCCACCGCCTGCATCACCAAGGTGTTCCCCACCCGCAGCCACACCGTGGCGGCCCAGGGCGGCATCAGCGCCGCGCTCGGCAACATGGGCGAGGACGACTGGCGCTGGCACATGTACGACACCGTCAAGGGTTCCGACTGGCTCGGCGACCAGGACGCCATCGAATACATGTGCAAGGAAGCGCCCCAGGCGGTCATCGAGCTGGAGCACTACGGCGTGCCGTTCTCCCGCACCGAGCAGGGCAAGATCTACCAGCGCCCCTTCGGCGGCATGACCACCCGCTACGGCGAGGGCACCGCGCAGCGCACCTGCGCCGCGGCCGACCGCACCGGCCACGCCATGCTGCACACGCTCTACCAGCAGAGCCTGAAGCACCAGGCCGAGTTCTTCATCGAGTATTTCGCCGTGGACCTGCTCATGGAAGGCGACCAGTGCCGCGGCGTGCTGGCCTGGGACCTGGCCACCGGCACGCTGCACCGCTTCGTGGCGCAGCAGACCATCCTGGCCACCGGCGGCTATGGCCGCAGCTACTTCTCCTGCACCTCAGCCCACACCTGCACTGGCGACGGCAACGGCATGGTGTTGCGCGCCGGCCTGCCGCTGCAGGACATGGAGTTCGTGCAGTTCCACCCCACCGGCATCTATGGCGCCGGCTGCCTCATCACCGAGGGCGCGCGAGGCGAGGGCGGTTACCTCACCAACAGCAAGGGCGAGCGCTTCATGGAGCGCTACGCGCCGAACGCGAAGGACCTGGCTTCCCGCGACGTGGTGTCCCGCGCCATGACCATGGAGATCCGCGAAGGACGCGGCGTGGGTCCGGAGAAGGATCACATCGAGCTGCACCTGGAGCACTTGGGCCCCGAGGTGCTGCATGAGCGCCTGCCGGGCATCTCCGAGACCGCGCGCATCTTCGCCGGCGTGGACGTGACCAAGCAGCCCATCCCCGTGCAGCCCACGGTGCACTACAACATGGGCGGCATCCCGACCAACTATCACGGCGAAGCCCTGACTCTGAAGGGCAAGAACCCGGACAGCGTGATCCCCGGCCTCATGGCCATCGGTGAAGCAGCCTGCGTTTCGGTGCATGGCGCCAACCGCCTGGGCTCAAACTCGCTGCTGGACCTGGTGGTGTTCGGTCGCTCCGCCGCGCATCGCTGCGCCGAGACCGTGACCCCTGGCAAGACGCCGCGCAGCTTCCCCCAGGAATCCACCGACCAGATCCTGGCGCGCTTCGACAAGCTGCGCCACGCCGATGGCAAGGAGAGCACCGCCGCCATCCGCCTGCGCATGCAGAAGGTCATGCAGAGCGATGCCGCGGTGTTCCGCACCGAGAAGAGCCTGCAGGAAGGCAAGCAGCGCCTCAAGGATGTCTACGACTCCTTCCAGCAAGTGAAGGTGAGCGACCATTCCCTCATCTGGAACAGCGACCTCGTGGAGACCCTGGAGCTGGACAACCTCTTGGGCTGCGCCATGGTCACCATGAACGGCGCGCTCAATCGCGAGGAGAGCCGCGGCGCCCATGCCCGCGAGGACTTCCCGGATCGCGACGACAAGAAGTGGATGAAGCACACCCTGGCGTGGATGGATGCCAAGGGCAAAGTGGAATTCGGCTACCGTCCGGTGCACATGGAGACCATGACGGACGATGTGCAGACGATCCCTCCCAAGAAACGCGTTTACTGAGGACCAGCCATGGCTGAATTCCTGCTGCCGAAGAACTCCCGCATGAAGGAAGGCAAGACCTTCAAGGCGGAGAAGGGCGCGAAGAACATCAAGAACTTCCGGGTCTACCGCTATGACCCGGACAGCGGCCAGAACCCGCGCATGGACACCTACGAGGTGGACATGGACAAGTGCGGCCCCATGGTCCTGGACGCCCTGCTCAAGATCAAGAACGAGATCGACCCGACCCTGACGCTGCGCCGCTCCTGCCGCGAAGGCAT
>DASXYJ010000131.1:0-4829 GCA_036502565.1 Gammaproteobacteria bacterium | reverse complement strand
GAGATGTATAGATGCCGCGCCCGGTCACCCCAATAATCGCCGCCGACATCATTATCGAATTGCTCGACCAGCCCGGCCGTCCCATCGTGCTCATCGAGCGCAAGAACCCGCCTCACGGCTGGGCCATCCCCGGCGGCTTCGTGGACGTGGGCGAGACCCTCGAACATGCGGCGGTGCGGGAAGCGCAGGAGGAGACCGGCCTCAAGGTGAAGTTGAAGGCCTTGCTCGGCAACTACTCCGATCCGAACCGCGACCCCCGCGGCCACACCGTCACCGCGGTCTACGTGGCCGAAGCCCACGGCAGTCCCAGGGGCGGAGACGACGCCAAGGACGCCCAGGCCTTCGATCCCCTGAAGCCGCCCCAGCTCGCGTTCGACCATGCCCTGGTCTTGGCCGACTACCGACGCTTCCGGGAGACGGGCATGCCGGCCCCGCTAAGGTGATGGCCGATACCTCCTTCCTGGATTACGTACTGGAACAGTTGGCGGAGGCCCGCGGAATCAAGACCCGGGCGATGTTCGGGGGCTTCGGCATATATATGGGTACGAGCTTCTTCGGCATCGTCCATAAAGGCTCTCTATATATGCGTACCGACGAGGCCAGCCGCCCGGACTACGTGAAAGCCGGCAGCCGGCCGTTTAACCCGAAGGGCAAGGTGGAGCTGCATCGTTATTACGAGGTGCCGGCCCACGTGCTGGATGACAGCGAAGAACTGCTGGTCTGGGCCAAGATTGCCGCGAAGACGCAGGGGTGAGGGGGCTTCCGCAAGAAAGCCGCTGCAACTCCTTGTATAATCCGCGGTTTATTCCCGCGGACCGCCGCCCATGCTCTTAAGCACCCGCGTGAAAGTCTTCCTGGCGGCGGCACTCCTGGCCCTGGCCTGGTTCCTGGGGCTGGGACATCGCGACCTCTTCCAGACCGACGAAGGCCGCTACGCCGAGATCCCCCGGGAGATGCTCGCCACCGGAGACTGGGTGACGCCGCGCCTGGACGGCCTCAAGTATTTCGAGAAGCCGCCGCTGCAGTACTGGGCCACGGCGGTGTCTTACTCCATCTTCGGTGAGTCCAACGGCACTTCCCGCCTGTGGACCGCCTTGCTCGGTTTCCTCGGCATCCTCATGACCGCCTTCGCCGCGCGCCGCCTCTACGACGCGCGCACCGCCTGGTGCGCCGCCCTGATCCTGGTGGGCAGCGCCTATTACATCGTCATGGGGCACTTCAACACCCTCGACATGGGCGTGAGCTTCTTCATGAGCGGCAGCCTGTTCGGCTTCCTGCTCTCGATGCGGTCCGAGGACCTGAAGCTGGGCCGCCTGTTCATGTACTTGGCCTGGGGCGCGGCGGCCCTCGCCACCCTGAGCAAGGGCCTCGAAGCGGTGGTGCTGCCGGGCGCGGTGTTCCTGCTCTACGTGCTCATCACCCGCGAGTGGTCCCGCTTCAAGCAGCTCCACGTCCTGGGCGGCCTACTCATATATATAGTGATCACGGCGCCCTGGTTCCTGCTGGTGAGCGCCCGCAACCCGGACTTCGCCCGGTTCTTCTTCGTCCACGAGCACTTCCAGCGCTTCCTCACCACGGTTCACCACCGGGTGGCGCCCTGGTGGTTCTTCATCCCGATCCTGCTGTTCGGCCTGTTCATGTTCCTGCCCCAGGCGGTCCGCGCCGTGGCGGGACTGTTCCGCCGCGAGACCTGGCGCAGCGAACCCGGCCGCTTCAACGCCGCGCTGTTCCTGTGGCTGTGGTGCGGATTCATCTTCCTGTTCTTCTCGTTCTCGGACTCCAAGCTCGCGAGCTACATCCTGCCGATCTTCCCGGCCCTGGCCGTGCTGGTGGGCCGCGAGCTGGCCAAGCTGCGCCGCTACGACGCCATGCTGAGCGTGTTCCTCTGCGCGGTACTGGCGGTGGTGGCCCTGTGGCAGGCGCCGGAACTGCAGAAGCACACCGACAAGCTGCCGCTCGAGCTGTACCAGGCCTTCATCCCCTGGTTCACCGCCGGCATCGGCATCGTGATGCTCATGGCCCTGGCGGGTTTCATCTTCATCTACTTCGGGCGCGTGGCCGCGGGTCTCGGCGTCGCCGTGGCTGGGCTGCTCCTGGGAGTGCAGACCATGGGCGCCGCTGCCCAGGCTCTGTCGCCGGCCTATTCGCAGCACAGCCTGGCGGACCAGATGGCGCCCTCCGTGACCCCGGACACCACGCTTTACAGCTTGCAGGACTATCCCCAGTCCCTGCCGTTCTATCTGGGCCGCACCTTCACGGTGGCGGCTTATAAAGGTGAGCTGGAGTTCGGCATCGGCCAGGAGCCGGCCAAGTGGATACCGGACCTGGAGGCTTTTGCCGCACAATGGCGCTCCGGCACGAAGGCCGTGGCGGTGATGCCGCCCGAGACCTACGACCTCCTGCAGAAACAAGGGCTCCCCATGAACGTGATCGGCCGCGATCCCCAGCACATCGCCGTGAGCAAGCCGTGAACCTGGTGGCCTTCGCCCTGGTCTTCACCGGCGTGATGCTGAACGCCGCCGCCCAGCTCCTGCTGAAGGCCGGGGTCAGGGACATGGGCATCATCCAGCTTTCCCCGGCGACCATCGTCAATGCGGGGCTCAAGCTCGCGCTGGAGCCGCACATCGTGGGGGGGCTGTTCTGCTACGCCATCAGCGTGGTGGTATGGATCCTGGCCCTGTCGCGAGTTCCCGTGAGCATCGCCTATCCCATGCTCTCGCTGGGTTACGTGGTCACCGCCTTCATCGCCTGGGCCTTCATGGGGGAGGCGGTGAACGCCATGCGCATCACCGGCATCGGCGTCATCATCGTCGGGGTCTTCCTGGTGGCCCGGAGCTAATAGAGACAGATGAGCAACAAGGACTACCTGCCCTTCACCCGACCCACCCTCGATGAGGAGACCATCCAGGGCGTCGCCGACGTGCTGCGCTCCGGCTGGATCACTTCCGGGCCCATGGTGGAGCAGTTCGAGAAGGGCCTCACCGAATACCTGGGCGGCAAGCGTCCCGTGCGCACCTTCCTGCACGCCACCGGCGCCATGGAAGAGTGCCTGGTGATGGCCGGCATCGGCCCCGGCGACGAGGTCATCGTCCCGGCCATGACTTTCGCCGCCACCGCCAATGTGGTGGTGCGCGTCGGCGCCAAGCCGGTGCTGGTGGACGTGGACCTGCGTAGCCGCTCCATGCTCATGGACCAGGCCGCCGCGGCCGTCACCTCCAAGACCCGCGCCATCATGCCCGTGCACCTGAACGGCATGGCCGCCGATCTCGACGCGGTGTATGCGCTCGCCAAGAAGCACGATCTGCGCGTCATCGAAGACGCGGCCCAGGCCATCGGCACCGAGTACCAGGGCCGTCGCGTCGGTTCCTTCGGCGACATCGTGGTGTATAGCTTCCACGCCAACAAGAACCTCACCACCATCGAGGGCGCCGCGGTGTCCGTGGCCACGCCGGAGGAGGCCAAGCGCCTCGAGATCCTGCGCTTCCACGGCATCACCAAGTTCCCGGACGGCACCATGGACGTGTCCGAGGC
This sequence comes from Gammaproteobacteria bacterium, assembly GCA_036502565.1. Taxonomy (GTDB): domain Bacteria; phylum Pseudomonadota; class Gammaproteobacteria; order Natronospirales; family REEB76; genus DASUBN01. The sequence continues at coordinate 1,298 of DASXYJ010000131.1, read as the reverse complement.
CGCCAGCAAGCACAACATGACCGACGTGGCCGCGCGCGTGGGGCTAGGCCAGCTGAAGCACCTGGATGAGTTCAACCGGAAGCGCCGCGCCTTGGCGCACCGTTACTTGGAGCTGCTGGCGGACGAGTCCCTGGCCGTGTTGCCCGCCAAGGGGGACGCGGGCCACAGCTGGCACATGTTCACGCCGCTGCCCCTCTATAAGAAGTACGGTATCGACCGGAACACCCTGAAGCAGCGCATGCATGCGCAGGGCATCGGCCTCGGCATCCACTACCAGGCCCTCAACCAGTTCAGTTTCTACAAGAAGATGGGTTACAAGGAAGGGCAGTTCCCCAACGCCGAGCGCATCGGCGACGAGACGCTCACCTTCCCGCTGTTCCCCACCATGCAGATGTCCGACGTGGATCGGGTCTGTGTTGCTCTAAAAAATTGCCTAGAACGGCAAAGCTGACGGAGACCATCATGGCCACCGCCAAGAAGAAACCCAACGGCACTCCCGAGTTGTCGGTAGTGATCCCGGTGTACAACGAGCAGGAGTCCCTGCCGACCCTGTTCAAGCGCCTGTATCCGGCGCTGGACAAGCTCGGCCGCGACTACGAGATCATCTTCATCGACGACGGCAGCGCCGACCGCTCCGTGGCCATGCTGCGCGAGCAGTTCGATGCGCGCCAGGACGTGACCCGCGTGGTCATCCTGCAGAGCAACTTCGGCCAGCACGCCGCCATCCTCGCGGGCTTCGACCAGTCCCGCGGCGACACCGTGATCACGCTGGACGCGGACCTGCAGAACCCGCCTGAGGAGATCGGCAACCTCATGGCCAAGATCGACGAGGGCTTCGACTACGTCGGCACCATCCGCCGCAAGCGCCAGGACGTGGCCTGGCGCAAGTATGCCTCGCGCATGATGAACCGCATGCGCGAGCGCATCACCAAGGTGAAGATGACAGACCAGGGCTTCATGCTGCGCGCCTACAGCCGCCACGTCATCGATGCCATCAACAACACCAGCGAGATCAACACCTTCATCCCGGCCCTGGCCTATCTCTACTCGGCCAAGCCCGTAGAGATCACGGTGGAGCACGATGAGCGCGAGGCGGGGCAGTCCAAGTACTCCCTGTACAAGCTGATCCGCCTCAACTTCGACCTGGTCACCGGCTTCTCGGTCCTGCCGCTGCAGCTCTTCTCGCTCTTCGGCATCTTCGTGTCGGTGGTGTCGCTCGGCGTGTACGTCGCGGTGATCGCCTACCGCATCTATGCGGGCCTGGGCGACGGCCTGTGGGTGATCTGGGATCGCGACAT
>DASXYJ010000130.1:0-3287 GCA_036502565.1 Gammaproteobacteria bacterium | reverse complement strand
CCGATTGCACCGCGGCGTTGCCCTTGGCCTGGTCGTAACCGGTGTTGGTGATGAGCGTGCCCTTGTAGATCTTCCGGTAGTGGCTGGTGACGTCCGCCACCACCTTGTCGCTGCCGACCGCGCCGGGGGTGTCCCGCAGGTGCAGGTAGGCCAGGCGATGGCCGTTGAGCCGGTCGATCACGTGGTCGTACAGCGCCTTGTTGTCGGAGTCCAGCGGGTTGTAGAAGGGATTGCTGGGGGAGAGCCGGATGCCGGTCTTGCCCGCGCCCACGGCCTTGACCACCGCCTCCACCACCTCGAACAGGAAGCGGGCGCGGTTCTCGACGCTGCCGCCGTACTGGTCGGTGCGGTGGTTGCTGCTGTCGCGCAGGAACTGCTGGATGAGGTAGCCGTTGGCGCCGTGGATCTCCACGCCGTCGAAGCCGGCGGCGATGGCGTTGTGCGCGCCCTTGGCGAAGTCCTGCACCACCTGCTGCACCTCGGCGGTGCCGAGCTCGCGGGCCGCCACCGTGTCTTTCATCGTGCCCGAGGGCGTGTACAGCTTGGCCGCGGGGTTGAAGGCGGAAGCCGACACCGGCAGCGCGCCGCCGTGGAAATCGGGATGCGAGACCGCGCCCACGTGCCAGAGCTGCAGGAAGATGCGGCCGCCGCGGGCGTGCACCGCCTCGGTGACCTTCTTCCAGCCGGCGACCTGCGCGGCCGAATGGATGCCCGGCGTGTTCACGTAGCCCACGCCCTGCAGCGACACCTGGCTGCCCTCGGTGACGATGAGGCCGGCACCGGCGCGCTGGCCGTAGTACTCCGCGTGCAGCGCGGTGGGCGCAAGCTCGGCGTTGTCGGCGCGGTCGCGGGTCATGGGCGCCATCACCACGCGGCTCCTCAGCTGGTAGTCGCCGAGCTGTACCGGGGTCAGCAGGGGCTGCATCTGGCTCATGTTCGTTCCTTACTTCTGTTTCAGGGTTGTAACGAAATATCTATGAATGTCGATATGTCCAATCAAAAAATCTGCCCTCACGGGCATGCGACGCTGTCTCATGCACCTGACCCGAGTCAGGTCAAATTTCTTCCTTGAGGAACTTGCCGAGTTCCTTGAGGGCGTCTTCGTTGCGCTCGTAGTAGGTGAACTGCCCTTCCCGGCGCGGCAACACCAGCCCCGCCTTCATGAGCAGGGACAGGTAATGGGAGGCGGTGGACTGGGAGAGGCCGAGCTTCTCCTGGATCTCACCCACGCAAACCAGCTTGCCGCGTGGACCGCCGCCCGGACAGGACCCGCCGAAGTGCTGCTGCGGGTTCTTCATCCAGTGCAGGATCTGCAGCCGCGACTTGTTGGCGAGCGCCTTGAACACGAGTACCTGATCCATGCAGGACATTATATCGAGATTATTCGATATGTCAATGCCTTCCCCGCCACCGTTTGCGGGCCCCGGGAACCCGGGCCTAGACTGCGGGGCGCCTAAACCCGGGGCCCTCCCCAACCGTCCAAGGGACATGCAGACAGCTCTCGCCATGCGTGTGACCGAACTCAGACCCGCCGTGGCGGATGACGACCGGAGCCTGGCCGCGCAAGCCCAGGAGGGCGATACCCGGGCCTTCGAGTCTCTATATAAGCGCCACGTGGGCCGGGTCCACGCGGTGTGCCTGCGGCTCGCCGCCAACCGGGCGGTGGCGGAGGAATGCACCCAGGACGCCTTCATCAAGGCCTGGGAGTCCCTCAAGAGCTTCCGCGGCGATGCGAGCTTCGGCACCTGGGTGCACCGCATCGCGGTGAACACGGTGCTGGAGCGGCATCGCACCCAGCTCCGGCAAGCCGCCTGGATCACGGCCGGTGACGAGGAACTGATGGAGTCCGTGGCTGGCCAGGACGCGGATCCGGGCCACGGGGTGGATCTCGAGGAATGCATCGCGGCACTGCCGCCGGCGGCACGTATGGTGTTCGTGCTGTTCGACGTGGAAGGACACAGCCACGAGGAGATCGCCGGCATGACCGGGCTCGCCGTGGGGACCAGCAAGGCTCACTTACACAGGGCCCGCCAGATACTGCGGGCGAGGTTGGACGCATGAACCAAGACAAGCTGAAGGCGGCGCTGGATAAGTTGCCGCGCGAGGTGCAGCCGGGACGCGACCTGTGGCCCGGCATCGAGGGCCGCATCAAGCAGCGCCGCGCCGCGGCACGCCCCGCCTGGAGCTACGGCCTGGCCGCAAGCGTGCTGGTGGCAGTGGCCGCCGGCGGCCTGTGGGCCGGCTTCCACATGCAGCAGCGCAGCGGCACGCCCCAGGAGATCGTGGCCGGCGGCCAGAGCGCGCCGGCGGATCCCTATCTGGTGCAACGCGCGGCCTTCGCCGAACAGAGCGTGCAGACCGCCACCGACCTCTCACCGGCGACCCGCGCGGTGATCCTCAAGAACCTGCGCATCATCGAGGGTTCCCTGCAGGACATCCAGGCCGCCCTCGACAAGGACCCCAATAACCCGCGCCTCCGGGCGCTGCTCTTCGACCTTTACCAGAACGAAGCCCGCCTGCTGGCCTCCACGCAGCAAGCCCAGGCCAAGACCACCGCGAGGAACTCACTATGAAACGCCTTTCCATCATCTTCTTCTACATGTTGCTGAGCCTCACGGCCGTGGCGGGGACCTTCACCCTCATGGCCCTGACCTCCAGCAGCGCCTATGCCCACGACAAGCCGGTCGTGGTGAACTCCTCCTCGGACAGCGACGAGGATTCCGACGACGACCAGGGCCGCAGCGGCGAGCGCCGCTCGGTCAACGAGACCCGTCAGGTGAAGGCCGATGCCGACATCCGCATCGACGACCTGGCGGGCACCGTCAAGGTGCAGGCCTGGGACAAGAACGAGGTGCGCATCAGTGGCACCCTGGGTCCCCAGGTGCAGAAGCTGCAGATCGAGGGCGGTGAGACCGCGCTCGACATCAAGGTGGTGCTCCCGCACCACTCCAACAGCGACGACGACTGCGACGTCTGCGCCGAGCTCATGATCCAGGTGCCGCGCGGCGCCCGCATCGAGGTGAGCACCGTGAGCGCCGACGTGGAGGCCAGCGGCCTCACCGGCCAGGTGCAGCTCGGCACCGTGAGCGGCGGCGCCACGGTCAGCTCCACCGCCGCGCGCATCGACCTGCGCACCGTGAGCGGCGACGTGACGGTGGTGGGCTCGGCCAAGGGCGCCAGCATCAGCACCAACAGCGTGAGCGGCACCGTGCGCATCTCCGACGTGGACGGCCACGTGGATGCCGAGAACGTGAGCGGCGACACCAAGGTGGTGTCGCGCCACATCG
>DASXYJ010000129.1:0-16370 GCA_036502565.1 Gammaproteobacteria bacterium | reverse complement strand
CTCTATCCAGCTGAGCTACGGGCGCGTGCTTTCAGCGAAGGGGCGGCATTATCCCGGCTTGGGGCCATCCGGTCAAGGAAACCCGCCGAAATCCCTCTGGAAACAGCGTCTTACTTGGGCAGGCAGCCCACCTGGCCGAGCTGTTTGGTCAGGGTCAGGAAGTCCGGACGCGTGCACAGGGGCTTCAGGCTCGGCCACACGCTCAGGAACGGCACCAGGGTGCTGATGTCCTTCTGCTTCACGGCCTGGGCCAGCACCGCGTAGGCCTGGTCCGATTCGCCCAAGTGCATGTAGGCATCCGCCAGGAACACCGCCGCATAGCGGCCGGTGGGCGCGGACTTGGGCTGCGAGACGTACCAGTTGAAGTAGTTCACCAGCGAGCCCTTGCCGGACTTCACCTTGGCCACGTCCGCCGGGGAGGCCTTCAGCACCCGCATCTCGTTCTCCGCCTGCTGCACCGCGTCGGCGTACTTGCCGCCGCCCAGCAGGCTCAGGGTGAAGAGGTGCTGCGCCAGGAGGTCCTGGGGCGCCAGGCCCGCGTTGGTGCGGGCGCCGCTCTCGGCCTTGGGGTACTGCGAGGTGATGTAGGACACCAGCGCCAGGTCGTCGGTGGCGCCGGTGGAGATGGGGTCGAGGGCGCGGGCCGTATCTATGGCGTTCTGCATGCCGCCGTTCTGGTCCATGGCCGCCAGGTATTCGGCGTAGGACTGCCAGGCCCAGGCGTCACCGGGGTTGAGCCGCAGCGATTCCTTGAAGGCGTTGCCGGCGGCCTTCAGGTCCCAGTCGTAGAACATGGCGAGCTGGCCCTTGAGCAGGCGGGACTCCGCCGAGGCTCCGTCCAGCCCGGCGGCCTGCGCCACCAGCTTGCGCGCGTCATCCAGCTTCGCCTGGGTCATGTCGGTGGAGCGCAGCAGCGCGCGCGCGGCGCAGGCATAGGCGGCGGCGAAGGCCGGATCGAGTCCGATGGCCTTCTGGCAATCGGCATAGGCCTTGTCGTTCTCGCCCTGGTCGATGAAGTAGCGGCCGGACTGGAAGGCCAGCGCGGCGTCGCGGTTGTTGGTGAACTCCAGCGGCTTCACCGTCGCATTGGGCGCCAAGAGCCCCGCCACCTGGGTGGCGATGTGGATCACCAGTTGTCGGTAGCTGCTGCCGGAGTAGTTGGCGTCCAGGTCGTACTCGTCGCCCCACACGTAGCTCTGGTCGGCGGCGCGGATCAGCCGCGCCGAGATGTGGTAACCCTGGGCCTGCTGGTTGATGGAGCCTTCCAGCACGTAGCCGGCGCCGAGCTCCTGGCCGATCTCCTTGATGGTCTCGCCGCCCTTGAGGTAATGGGTGGTGGAGGTGCTGGCGATGACGCCGAGCCGGTCGGGGGCGATCGGCCCCAGCAGGTTGATGATCTCGTTGGCGAGGGAGGCGCCGAGGATGGCGTTATCCGGGCTCTCCGAGAGGTTGGTGAAAGGCAGCACCGCGACGCTGGTGGCGGGCGCGCCCTCCGCGCCGGGCACATAGGAGCTGTTGCGGGAATGGCCGACGGAGAGCCAGGCGATCACCGCCACCGCCGCCAGGAGCGGCAGCACGATCATGGCGTAGTGTCTCGGGCGCAAGCCGCCCGGGGCAGGCGCCGCAGGGGCGGCGGCACTCGCCAGGCTGACCGGCACGGTCTGTGGTTGCGGAGTGGCGGCGGCGACGGCCTGGGCACGGCGCTCCAGGGCCTTGCCGTCCTCGCTCATCTCCACCGGGTACACGAACTTGTAGCCGCGCCGGGAGATGGTCTGTATGTAGCGGGTGCCGGCGGCGCCGTCGTTCAAGGCGATGCGCAGCTGCCGCACGCAGGCGCTGATGCCCTCCTCGAACTCCACCACGATGTGGCTGCCCCACAGGTGGTTCTTGATCTCCTCGCGGGAGACGGTGGTGTTGGCTTTGCGCAGCAGCAGTTCCAGGAGCTTGGCTACCTGGGGCCGGAGCTGCACGGTCTTCTGGCCGTCGTTCAGCTCGCCGCTGTGCGGATCGAATACATATTGGCCGAACGTGTATTGCACTCGGGTCGGCTCCTGCGGCTTCATGTCCCGGTTGCCGGACGCCTCGCCGGAGCTGCCGCTCCGGACTTCCATCGCGACCTGCAACCCGGCTTCGCGCTCGTGCGCACCATCATATCCAGCCTCGCGCAAGGGAGCCATTCGTTGTATGGACGTCTGTGTCACGTCGCGCTCCTCGGTTGTGCTGAGGACCCCGTGTTCTTGTGTCTGCCGCTTCCGGCGGGCACCGGGGGCGCCCGCCGGAGAGACAGATCCGCGTCAAATCCGTGTCACTGCTGCTTGTAAGCGTCGGGGGAAACGTACAGCGTACGGCTGAGCTTCTCGGCAGCCTGAGTCTGCTCGGGAGTCATGCCGTCGGTGATCACGGGCTTGGCCTCGGATATGTCGACGCCGCCCCGCTGCGCCAGCAGGAGCCAGGCATAGGCGGTGACGTCGTCCTGGGTGCTGCCCTCGCCGTTGTGGTACATCACGGCGAGGTTGTACTGCGCCGCGGGCAGGCCCTGCTTGGCGGCCTTGGTGTACCAGCGCATCTCTTCGTTGACGTCCTGGCTCATGCCCTTGCCGGCGCCGGCCATGGTGCCGAGCTGGAACTGGGCATAGGGGTCGTTGCGGGTGGCGCCCACTTCGAACCAGTGGCGGGCCTTGTCATAGTCCTTGGGGAAGCCCTGGCCGTTGTAGTACAGCGTGCCGAGGTTGTAGGCGGCGGTACCGAGGCCCATGTCGGCGGCCTGCTTGTACCAGCTGGCGGCCTCCTGGTACTTGCCGCGGGTGGTGAGCATCACGCCCAGGTTGGCCTCGGCTTCCGCGTCGCCCAGCTTGGCGAGCTCGGTGGCCTGGTCGATGTCCTGGTCGCTGTATACGGTGTTGCCCGGGATCTTGTCGATGTTGGCGGGCGGATGGATGTAGATGATGTGCACGCCGGGCGGCACATGATCGTCCGCTGCGGCGAGCGGCGCCGCCAGCAGCAGGGCCAGGCCCATGAGGCCCAGTACCGCCGGGCGGTAGGAATCGGAACGTGTCTTGGCTTCGTGCTCGCGGATCATGACTGCAAACCTCCATAACGGTATCCGTCGCTTACGGCACAGGTATAGCCGAGATGCGTGGAGGTGTGGCCGATAATGTTCTGATTTAAGGCTGATTCATAACTTAAGCCGATGCGGAACAAGGACTTAGCCCCTGGGCCGGATAGCAGAAGACCGCCTCGCGGCGGTCTTCTGGGTGTGCGGAAGCGGCCGTTGCCTCAGCCGTGGCCGGAAGGCGCGAGCTCGTGCATGTCGGCGACGATGGCGGCGCCCTCCCGGAGCGCCACATCCTGGGGGCTCGCCACCGGGCCGCTGTCCCCCGCCGAGTCCGCCGGCGTGCCGCCGGTGAGCTTCTTCCAGGTCTGGTCGTCGCTGGCGCGCCAGGCTTCTTCCTGCTTCTCGGTGCGGCGGCGGGTGTCCAGCACCAGCGAGAGGCTGGTGGCGGCGTCCTGCTCCTTCACGTGGGCGATGTCGCCGAGATAGAGCTGGAACAGCGGATCGCTGCCGGTGCGCTGCTCGTGGCGCTTGCGCAGTTCCGCGAGCATGGCGTCCAGGCCGTAGTCCACCGGCTTATAGGGGACCGCGGCGATTGTGTCCCAGGGCAGCGGATGGTCCTCGGTCTCCTCGCCGAACTGCTTGGGGTCGATGAGCGAGGGCAGCTGGATGTCCGGGCTCACGCCCTTGTCCTGGGTGCTGGCGCCGGTGATGCGGTAGAACTTGTCCGAGACGAACATGAGCTGGCCGGCGTCGGCCTGGTCATCGGTCATCTGCGAGAGGTCGGCGAACTGCGTGGCCACGCCCTTGCCGTAGGTGCCGTTGCCGACGATCACGCCGCGCTTATAGTCCTGGATGGCGCCGGCGAAGATCTCCGAAGCCGAGGCCGAGAGCCGGTCCACCAGCACCGCCAGCGGACCCGAGTACACCGGGCTGGTGGTGGAACGCACCACGGTGATGCGGTTCTCGGAGTTGCGCAGCTGCACCACCGGGCCGTGGGGGATGAACAGGCCGGCGAGGTTGGCGGCCTCGTCCACCGAGCCGCCGCCGTTATTGCGCAGGTCCAGCACCAGGCCGTCGATGTGCTTGGCCTGCAGCTCGCCGATGAGCCGGCGCACGTCGCGGCTCAGGCTGTTGTAGTCGGGGTTGCCGGCCTGGCGGGCGTCGAAGTCGATGTAGAACTCCGGCACCCGGATCACGCCGATGCGCGCCTTGCCCTTCTGCCGCGGCACTTCCAGCACGTCGGCGCGGGCGGCCTGGTCGGCCAGCTTGATGGCGTCGCGCACCAGGCGGATGCCCTTCGGCGGCGCGCCGGGCTTGGCGCCGGCTGGCAGGATCTTGAGGCGCAGCACCGTCCCCTTGGGGCCGCGGGTGAGGCGCACCACGTCGTCCAGGCGCCAGCCCACCACGTCCACGAAGTCGCCGTCCTCGCCCTGCCCCACCGAGGCGATGCGGTCGCCGGCGTGCAGCAGGCCGCTCTTGGAGGCGGGGCTGCCCGGCAGCACCTGCACGATCTTCACGTAGTCGTCGTCCTGCTCGAGCTGCACCCCGATGCCCTCGAGCTTGAGGCTCATCTGGGTCTTGAACTGGTCGTACTCCACCGGCGGGAAGTACTCGGTGTGCGGGTCCAGGGCGCGCGCATAGGCGTTCATGAAGCTGCTGAACACGTCGCCGCTGTCGAACTTGTCGACGTTCTGCTGCAGGTTGCTGTAGCGCTTCTTGAGCTGGGTCTGGGCCTGGGGCCAGGTCTTGCCGTCCAACATCAGCTCGATGACGTCGTTCTTGATGCGCTTGCGCCAGATGTCGTCCAGCGCCGCGGAGTCGTTGCTCCAGGCGGCGGGCTTGTCGTCGATGCTGAGGCTCTCGTCCTTCTGCAAGTCCGGCTGCTGGTCGAGCTGGCTCATGGCATAGGCCATGCGCGTGTCGAAGCGCTGGCGGAACACGCCGTAGATGGCGAAGGCGGGCTTCAAGTTGCCGTCCTGGATGCTCTGCCCGAGGGTGGTCTCGTAGGGCCCGAACGAGTCGATGTCGGACTGCAGGAAGTAGGTATGACCCTGGTCCAGTTCCTTCAGGTACTCGTCGAAGATCTTCGAAGCCAGCGCCTCGTTCAGGGGCGCGTGGCTGTAGTGGTAGTGGGTGAGCACATAGGCCACCGCCTGGTCCACGGAGGACTCGCCGGCCTTGGGTTGCAGCGCCGAGGGCGGCTTGGTGAGGGTGGCGGAGGCGGTGCTGAGAAACGCCGCCAGCAGCATCCAGCCGAGGGCGGAGATCAGGACGAGCTTCTTCTTCATGGGGGGAAGTACCGGTGGGCAGGGGTCCAAGCCGGCTTCAGCGCCGGCCCGACATTGTAACGGGCTTGGGGGGCACCCTGGCTTTGACCGCGGTCACGCGCCTAAGGTTCAGGGCGGCGGGATGGCCGGGGCCGTGCTGGCTGCATCGACGTGGGGCGGCGGGACCGGGGCCGGGGTCTCGGGCAGGAAGGTATAGACGAGGGAGATAGCCATCACGGCATCGGTCTTCTTGAACCCCGGCTGGACCGTGCTGTTGTGGGACACGGTATAGGAGAAGGACAGGGCGAAGCTGTTGACCAGGTTGGCGGTGATGGCGGTGGCCGATTGCGACAGGGTGTTGCTGGAGCCGTGCACCGCGCTGAGGTTCTCGGTGAGGTTGCTGGTATTGGTGAACTTCCACAGGTAACTGCCCGCCACCCGCTCCACCCACTCCTCGTCGCTGGGGAAGCCGGTGGTGTAGCGGGTCTGGCGCCGGCCGCCGCCCAGCTCCACGTCCAGTTGCTGGGTCTGGCTGTTGATGAGCCTGTGGCCCAAGCCCAGCACCTCGGAGGTGCGGCGCTCGTAGCCGCTGAACACGTCCCGCAGGTAGTCGACGTTGCCGAACAGGTAGTTGTCGGGGTTCAGGTTGTAGTCGGTCTGCCCGTCCGCCTCGAAGTTCTCGGCGGTGAGCACGCCCTCCTGGCTGGCCTTGAGCGCCTGCACCAGCACCGAGTCCTGCCAGTCGCCGGCCTTGTAGCCCATCAGGGCCTTGCCGTTGGCGGTGGAGGTGTTGGCGTTGCCGGTGGTCTGCAGGTAGCCGAGCGCCACCGAGCCCTGCCAGCCCTCCTTCACCGCGGTCTGCTGCGCCGCGGCGGCGTTGGCTTCCAGGTCCGTGAGGTTCACGTCCGCGCGCGCGGCGCCGCATGCCGCGCAGGCCATTACCGCGGCCGACGCCAGCCTCTTCGCCATGGATACGCCCGATCGGCCCATGGCCAGATGATAGTGGAAGCCCCGCCACCGTCCCAATTGGACAGTGGCGGGGCATTAGGTCAGAACTTGACCCCCACGCCGGCGAAGAAGAAGCGTCCCGGGGTGCGGTAGTAGGTGGGCAGGAAGCTGTTGGCGAAGGCGTCCATGGAGATGGGCGGCTGCTTGTCGAACACGTTGCGGACGCCCGCGTAGACGTCGGTGTTCCAGCTGTCCAGGTGATAGGACGCCTGCACGTCGTGATAGAAAGTCGCGCCGATGTGGTTGCCCGCCACCGTGCCGGTCTCGAACGGGAAGTTCGTGAGGGTCAGCGGGCAACGGCTCGACGGGGTCACCGCCACCGCGAAGTTGCAGTCTTCCGTCAGCGCGCTGATGTACTCGGTGTTCCAGCTGGCGGACCAGTTGCCATAGCTCCAGGCGAGGTTCACGGTGGCGCGCTGCTTGGGGATGCCGCCCGTCACCTGGCCGGTGCCGGCGGTGCCGGCGCCGTTGGTGGTGGTGCCGGCCAGCTCCTGGCTGCTGAAGCCGGTCTGGCCGAACACCAGCGTGGCCACGTACTGCTTGGTGAAGTCCCAGTCCATCCCGAACTTGAAGTCGCCCACGGAGCTGGACGGGAACTTGTAGCGCAACGACAGGTCCACGCCCTCCACCTTGATGCCGCCGGCGTTGGCGTTGAGGTTGGAGATGTGGCTGATGGAGCCGGGCGCGGTGGCGCTGTGGTCGCCGCCGGTGCGGTTGATCAGGTCGCAGTATCTCTGGATGCCGTCCACGTAGCAGCCGTCCAGGATCAGCTGCGCAGGGATCTGGCCGATGGCGTTGGCCAGGTCGATCTTGTAGTAGTCGGCGCTGAAGTCGAAGCCCGCCAGCCAGCTCGGGCTGTAGACGAAGCCCACGGTCTCGGAGATGGAGTGCTCCGGCTGCAGGTCGGTGTTGCCGCCGATGGTGGTGGGCATGGTGCCGCCGGCACCCGGCTGCAGCGTGGCGCCGCCGCCGCAATGCGTCGCGGGCGTGGTGCCCACGCAGGGGTCGGTGAGGGACTGGAAGCTGTCGCTGTCCGCCAGGAACAGGTCGCTGATGCTGGGGATGCGGAAGCCCTGCGACCAGGAGGCGCGCAGCAGCAACTCATCGGTGGCCTTCCAGCGCAGCGACGCCGCGCCGGTGGGGGCACTGGTGCCGTGGGAAGCCAGGTTGCCGGTGCCGAGCGCCCCGCCCTGCCACTTGAACTGCGACCAGCGCTCCGCGAGATCCAGGTCCACGTCCTTCATGAACGGTGCGTCCGTCACCAGCGGGATCTCGAACTCCAGGTATTCGGAGACGGTGCGCTCGCGGCCCTCGGTGGGCGGGATCAGGCTCGAGGCGGTGTTGCCCTGGGTCACCAGCGCGTCGGGATGGGAGAAGCCGTCGGTCTCGTCGTACTCGGCGCCGAGCGCCATGTTCACCGGCCCTGCCGGCAGCTGCAGCACCGGACCGGTGGCGTTGAGGGTGTAGTTGCGCATGGTCTGCTCGACCACGTCATGCTGCTCGAACAGGATGTAGCTGAGCGAAGCCGGCGAGATGGTGCCGTCGCCGCCGAAGAAGTCCATGGGCGTGCAGCCGGCCGCGGCGCCGGCGCAGGGCGCCGCACCCGGCACCCCCAGCTCCTGCTGCAGGTGGAAGGTGTTGACCACCCCGCCGGACACGTCGGTCTCGTAGTTGTTGCCGTAGGAGTAACCGGCGTCCCAGTCCCACTCGTTGCCGAGCAGCTGGAAGTAGCCGCGGAAGCCGCCGTTGAACTGGAAGTTGTCCACGTTCTGGTTGAACACCCGGTCGCCGGCCTCCGAGAGGCGCCGGCCCAGGAACACCAGCGACTCGCAGCTGCCGGCCAGCACGCAGGCGTCGCTGGTGCTCGCCACCAGGTCCTTGCCGAAGGGGTTGTAGGGGTTCTGCGCCGAGATGCCCACCGGCTGGCCGTTGGCATGGGCCGCGCCGAAGGCGCCGATGCTGATGGTGTTGGGCGCCAGCTGCTCGGAGGACTTGCGGTTGCTGAACAGCACCTGGGCGTCGAAGCTCAGGTTGTCCGCCAGGTCATAGTTGCCCTGGATGAAGAAGCCCATGCGCTCGCTGGGCGTGGTGAGGAAGTTGGCGGGCGCATAGTTGAAACGGTCGTTGGGCGTGACGCCGCGGAAATTGCTCAGGGACGGGCCGTTCGGCTGGCCGGCGCGGCCGGGCCGGGGGCTGCTCACCAGGGTCATCTCGCAGGTGCCGTAGGCGCTTATCGCGACATGGCTCGGGCAGACGCCGCTGGGCCGGAAGATCGAGATCACGCCGTTCGGGGTCTGGAAGCTGCCGGCGGTGTTGCCGGCTCCGATCACCGGCTCCTTGGAGATGCTGCGGTTGCCGGCCAGCACCGGGTCCTCCTTCACGTAGGAGACGTTCATCACCACCGAGCTCTTGTCGCCGCTGTCGCCGAGGGTGAGGTCGTATTGCTGGTGCTGGCCGTCCCAGCCGCCGCCGTCGGCGTGAGCGTCGAACTTGCCTATCTGGGCGCTGGCCTGGGCGCCGCTGAAGCGCTTCACGGTGATGAGGTTGATGACGCCTGAGATGGCGTCGGATCCGTACTGTGCCGAGGCGCCGTCCTGCAGGATCTCCACGTGGTCGATGATGGCGATGGGGATCACGCTCAGGTCCACGTCTCCCCCTAAGCCGTCGATGACGCGCTTGCCGTCCACCAGCACCAGCACGCGGTTGGCGCCGAGGTTGCGCAGCTCGATGTTGTCGCGGCCGCTGCCGCCGTTGTTGAACTGGCTGTTGAGCGCCGCCCCGGTGGACGGCAGCTGCTGCAGCACGTCGCCGATGGAGGCGAGGCCGGTGGCCTTGATCTCCTGGGCGGTGATGATGGTGATGGGACGGGTCGGCTGGGAGTCGATGGGCTTCACGCGCGTGCCGGTCACGTCGATCTTGCCGAGCCGCGTGGTCTCGGGCGGCGGCGTGGTCTGGTCGGTGGTGGTGGTCGTGTCGGCCAGCGCCGCGTGCAGCGGCAGCGCGCCGACCGCGCCGGTGATGAGCAGCTTGCGGATGATCTTGGCGAGCGAAAGCGACCCCGTATCCATGACAGCCTCCCAAAGCGTTCGTGGTGGTGGGCCTCTGGGGGCCCTTAGTACTATTTATAAAGTACTATACTCGTAGTAGAAAAGATGTAAATAGTCGGAGACGAGTGGGGTTGGGCGGGGATATACGAGGAGAAGACCAAGCAGGAGACGAAACCGGGAGAGAGGGAGGAAGATATAAAGATGGAGAGGGAGGGATTACGCCGGGCTGTCCATGTCCGGCGCCCCTTCAGGGCTAGCGCCGCAAGGCGGCGCTGTTAAAAAATCGCTCCCGGCGGAAGCACGCGATGGAGACGGCCTGCCCTGCCAGCCCGTTCGCCCCGCAGAGCGGGGCTTAGATCACGAGGGTCCGAATCCCCCTACCCTGTCGAGCGCTGATAAAGAAACGGGCCCCAAAGGGGCCCGTTTCTTTATCAGAACTGGCGGAGAGGGAGGGATTCGAACCCTCGATACAGGTTTTAGCCCGTATACGCCCTTAGCAGGGGCGCGCCTTCGACCACTCGGCCACCTCTCCGGGTGGGTCTTGGGTGGGGGCTTTAGCCCTGTGCCAAGGTCGGACGCGCATGATACCGGCGGGGACCCGGGCGGTCAAAAACCGGCCTGGGGAGGCGGGCCTGCGGCGCGAGCCCGCGGGGGCCGCTACAGATGAAAAAGGGACCTGCAGGTCCCTTCTTTCATAGCGATCGGCGGGCGCAGCTGGCTCAGCTGTTGCCGGTCTCGGGCGGGGTGCCGCCGCCGTCCTGCTCGCGACGGATGCGCTCGTAGATCTCCTCGCGGTGTACTGCCACCGTGCGCGGCGCGTTCACGCCGAGTCGCACCTGGTTGCCTTTCACCCCGAGCACCGTCACCGTGACTTCGTCGCCGATCATGAGGGTCTCGCCCACGCGACGCGTAAGAATGAGCATGTCATCCGACTCCTAGAGTAGTCTTATTCTCCCAACCACCTCAAAAGGAAATTCCATTTCCTTCCTGGATTCCATTCCTTAGTCATTGTTAAATCGCTCTCTATAGGAGCGTCGGTTATTTTGCGCCCAGCCGGGCCCAATACTCAACCCACGGTGCCCCGCGCGGCCCGGTCTTCCTTTGGAGGCGAAGCGAGTCCGAAGGCCTTATGCAGGGCCCGGACCCCGGATTCCAGCTGTTTCTCGTCCACCACCACCGAGACCTTGATCTCGGAGGTCGCCACCATGCGCGCCTCGATGCCGGCCTCGGCCAGGGCCTTGAACACGGTGCTGGCGACGCCCGCATGGGAGCGCATGCCGACCCCCACCGCCGAGATCTTCACCACGCGGTCGTTGCCCTGCAGCGCCTGGGCGCCGATCTTCGGCAGGTTCGCACGCAAAATATCCATCACCTGCGGATAGTCGTTGCGGTGGATGGTGAAGCTGAAGTCCAGCTTGCCGTCGCGGGCCGCGTTCTGCACGATCATGTCCACTTCGATGTTGGCGTCCGACACCGGCCCCAGGATGCCGTAGGCGAGGCCCGCCTGCTGCGGCACGCCGAGCAGCGAGATCTCCGCTTCGTCGCGGCTGAAGGCGATACCCGAGACCAGGGCGGCTTCCACGGCTTGATCCTCGTAGGTGATGAGGGTGCCCTCCCCTTCCTTGAAGGTGGATAGCACCCTTAAGGGCACATTGTATTTGCCGGCGAACTCCACCGCACGGATCTGCAGCACCTTGGAGCCCTGGCTCGCCAGCTCCAGCATCTCCTCGAAGGTGATGCGCTGCAGGCGCCGGGCATCCGGCACCAGGCGCGGGTCGGAGGTATATACGCCGTCCACATCCGTATAGATGCGGCACTCGTCGGCCTGCATGGCCGCCGCCACGCCCACGGCGGTGGTGTCGCCGCCGCCGCGGCCCAGGGTGGTGATGTTGCCGTCCGGGTCGATGCCCTGGAAACCCGCCACCACCGGCACGGTGCCTTGCTTGAGCGCAGCGCGCAGGCCGGCCTCGTCGATGGATTCGATGCGCGCCTTGGTGTGGGCCGCATCGGTACGGATGCAGACTTGCCCCGCGGTGAAGGAACGGGCCTGGATACCGTGCTTGCCGAGGGCGATGCAGAGCAGCGCGATGGAGACCTGTTCGCCGGTGGCCAAGAGCACGTCGAGTTCGCGGCGGCTCGGCCGCGGCATGATGCGGTGCGCGAGACCCAAGAGACGATCGGTCTCGCCGGCCATGGCCGAGACCACCACCACTACGTCGTGGCCCTGGTCGCGGGTGGCGGCGATCTTGCGCGCCACGTGCTCGATGCGCTCGCAATCGGCGACGGAGGTGCCGCCGTACTTCTGGACGATCAGGGCCACGATGGCCGCTTCATCAGTTCAGTTTCGTCCGCACCCAATCGGGCACTGACTTGAGAGCCTTATCCAGATTGGCAGGGTCGGTGCCGCCGGCCTGGGCCATGTCCGGCCGACCGCCACCCTTGCCGCCCACCTGCTGGGCCACCATGTTCACCAGTTCACCCGCTTTCACTTTGGAAGTGAGGTCCTGGGTCACGCCAGCGATCAAGCTCACCTTGCCGTCGCTGGCGGTGCCGAGCACCACCACGGCGGAACCGAGCTTATTCTTGAGCTGGTCCATGAGCTCGCGCAGCGCAGCGGCGTCCACGTTCTCGATGACGGCGGAGAGCACCTTGGCGGGACCGATGGCCTCTGCCTGGGACGTGAGTTCGTCGCCGCGGTTGGAGGCGAGCTTGCCGGAGGCCTGAGCCAGCTGCTTCTCCAGCTGCTTCACCCGCTCCTGCAGAGCCTGGGTCTTGGCCACGATGTCGTCGGAACGCAGCGTCTCCACCAGCGTGCGCACCGTGCCTTGCAGGCTATGCACATAGGCCAGCGCCCCGGCTCCGGTCACCGCCTCGATGCGGCGCACGCCGGCGGCCACGCCGCCCTCGCTCAATATCTTGAACAGGCCGATGTCGCCGGTGCGGTGCACATGGGTGCCGCCGCAGAGCTCGGTGGAGAAGTCCCCGAACTTCATGACCCGCACCACGTTGCCGTATTTCTCGCCGAACAGCGCCATGGCACCGGCCTTGATGGCCTCGTCGTAGCTGGTCTCGCGCACGTCCGCCGCGTCGTTGCGGCGCACCTCGGCGTTCACCATGTCTTCGATCTTCGCCAACTCTTCCGGCGTCACCGCCTGGTAGTGTGAGAAGTCGAAGCGCAGCCGATCCGGCGCCACCAGCGAACCCTTCTGGGCCACGTGGCTGCCGAGCACTGTGCGCAGAGCCGCATGCAGAAGATGCGTGGCAGAGTGGTTGAGTACCGTGGCGGCGCGCAGGTCCTCGTCCACCTGGGCATCCACGCTGTCGCCGACCTTGATCTCGCCCAGGGTCACTTGCCCCAGGTGCGCGAAGGCGCCGCCGCCGCGTTTCTGGGTGTCTTCGACCTTGAACGTAGCGTTGCCGCTCTTGAGCAGGCCCTGGTCGCCCACCTGGCCGCCGGATTCCGCGTAGAACGGTGTCTGATCCAGGATCACCATGCCCTGCTCGCCAGCCTTGAGGCTCTGCACCGCGTCCTTGCCTTTGAACAGCGCTGTCACCTTGCCCTTGTGGGCCAGGTGCTCGTAACCCTTGAAGGCGGTCTCGCCCTCGATGGCCACGTCCTGGCCGTAGTCGGCACCGAACTTGCTGGCGGAACGGGCGCGGTCGCGCTGCGACTCCATCTCCCGCTCGAAGCCCGCCTCATCTATGGAGAGGCCGCGCTCGCGGGCGATGTCGTTGGTGAGATCCGCCGGGAAGCCGTAGGTGTCATAGAGCTTGAACACGGTCTCGCCGGCGAGAGTCTTGCCCTTCATGTCCTTGATGGCGCTCTCCAGCAGCCGCATGCCCTGGTCCAGGGTCTCGGCGAAGCGCTCTTCTTCCTGCAGCAGTACCTTCTCCACGTGGGAGGCGGCCTTGCGCAATTCCGGATAGGCCTCGCCCATCTGTTGGTCCAGCGCCTTCACCAGCTTGTGGAAGAAAGGCTTCTCCTGCCCCAGCTTGTAGCCGTGGCGGATGGCGCGGCGGATGATGCGGCGCAGCACGTAGCCGCGACCTTCGTTCGAGGGCAGCACACCGTCGGTGATGAGGAAAGAGCAGGCGCGGATATGGTCGGCGATGACCCGCAGTGAGGGGCTGGCCTTGTCCTTGGCGCCGGTCACTTCGGCTGCCGCCGCGATCAGTTTCTGGAAGAGATCGATCTCGTAGTTCGAGTGCACGTGCTGCAAGACGGCCGTGAGGCGCTCGAGTCCCATGCCGGTATCGACGCAGGGCTTCGGCAAGGGGTTGAGCACCCCCTCCGCGGAGCGATCGAACTGCATGAACACCAGGTTCCAGATCTCTATATAACGGTCGCCGTCCGCATCGGGCGAACCCGGCGGCCCGCCAGCTACGTCTGCGCCGTGGTCGTAGAAGATCTCGGAGCAAGGACCGCAGGGGCCGGTGTCCGCCATCTGCCAGAAGTTATCGCTCTGGTACTTCTGCCCACCCGGCTTGTCGCCGATGCGCACGATGCGCTCCTTCGGCACGCCTACGTCGTGCAGCCAGTGGCCATAGGCCTCGTCGTCGGTGTGATAGACCGTGACCCAGAGCTTCTCCGGCGGGAGCTTCCAGACCTTGGTCAGCAGCTCCCAGGAATAGGCGATGGCGTCTTTCTTGAAGTAGTCGCCGAAGCTGAAGTTGCCCAGCATCTCGAAGAAGGTATGGTGGCGGGCGGTGTAGCCCACGTTCTCCAGATCGTTGTGCTTGCCGCCGGCGCGCACGCAACGCTGGCTGGAGGTGGCGCGGACGTAATCACGCTTGTCGCGCCCCAGGAACACGTCCTTGAACTGGACCATGCCGGCGTTGGTGAAGAGCAGAGTCGGGTCGTTGGCCGGGACGAGGGGGCTCGATGGCACCACGGTATGGCCCTTGGACTTGAAGAACTCCAGGAAACTCTTGCGGATGTCGTTGCTGGTCATCTGATTGGCATACTTTATGATGTAGACACAATTAGCGGTCTTTGAGTTTGCGCAAAATCATTGAGCCGATCGCCACGGTGCAAAATCCAAAGAAGGCAGTATCAAGGCTGCCAAGCCCAACAGCCTTGTCAGTGATCATGAAAATCCCACCTGCGACGAACAATAGGCTGCAAAAGAAGAGCGCGATGAGTATCCAAAGGTTATGTGAGCGCGCCGAATTAGCATAGCTCTCGCGCAGTTTCAGTTTCTCATCTGAATATGCGAACTTCCTCACTTGACGAATTGGGCCGAGGAAGAACCACACCAGATACGCCCCGAAAATGACAAACTCTCCCCATATCAAAGTCGTTGTCGAGCCACTGACAAATACCAGAACGATGGGCTGACCGACGATAAGCAAGATATAGGACGACTTGATCTTGGCGCGCAGGCGCGCAAACGTCGGCTGATCCGGCAGCACGCGACCACGACCAAAGATGCCCCACGGATAAAATAGGAATTCCCCGTTTCCGCCGGTCTTGAACACCGCGTCTGTCAACCCGTCAAAATATCCCACGCTCCTCTCCTAGCCGCCCCAAAATGTCGGCTCCTAAAGGCCATGCGGATCTCTTTCATGTAACCCGCATTGCTGCAAAAAACGCGCCGAGGGGCGCGTTTTACATGTCCAAGTGGGAGTTTACCGCCAATTCCGCCTGCGGGCTCTCCTCGCCTTCTTCAATCATGGAGAAAGTGCGATTTTCCGGCTGAAAACTACTCTTCCACGTCGCCCTTGAGGGCCTTGCGGATGTCTTCCATGGTGAAGCCCCGCTGCTGCAGGAAGCGCGCCTGCCGTGCCCGCTCGGTCATGTCCTTGGGGTATGCCGCGCCGAAGCGTTTGCGCCGGGCTGCATCCGCGCCCTGGGCCGAACCGGCCTTGAGGCCGGCGAGGGCCTCCTCCATCAGCTCCCCCGTCACACCCCGCCCCCGCAATTCCTCGCGGATCTTCATGGGACCGGAACCGCGCCTGACCCGGGCGGCCACGAACTCCTGCACGAAGCGGGCATCCGAGAGCAGTTTCTGGGCTTGCAGAGACGAGAGCACCGCCTCGACGGCGGTGCTCTCATAGCCTCTTTCCAGGAGCTTGGCCCTAAGTTCCCCGGCGGAATGCTCGCGCCGGGCGAGGAAGCCCAAGGCGCGGGCCCGGACCTTGGCCGGGTCTTTGGCCGAGAGCTCGTCAGGCTTCCGCGGCGTCTTCAGACTCAGACTCCGGGCCCTCGTCCTGGTCGTTCTCGTTGGCTACGGCGGCGAGCGGCGCCACCTTCTTCGGCACCAGCTTGTCGCGGATGCCGGCCTCGATCTCGGCCATGATCTCGGGGTTCTGCTCCAGGTACTCGCGGGCGCCTTCCTTGCCCTGGGCGATCTTCTTGCCCTTGTAGCTGTACCAGGCGCCGGACTTCTCCACCAGGTCATGGGTCACGCCGAGCTCGATGATCTCGCCGGCGCGGGAGATGCCCTTGCCGTAGAGGATCTCGAACTCCGCCACCCGGAACGGCGGCGCCACCTTGTTCTTGACCACCTTCACGCGGGTCTCGCTGCCGATTACCTCTTCGCCGCTCTTGATGGCGCCGATGCGGCGGATGTCCAGGCGCACCGAAGCGTAGAACTTGAGGGCGTTGCCGCCGGTGGTGGTCTCCGGGTTGCCGAACATCACACCGATCTTCATGCGGATCTGGTTGATGAAGATGACCAGGGTGTTGGAGCGCTTGATGTTGGCGGTGAGCTTGCGCAGCGCCTGGGACATGAGGCGCGCCTGCAGGCCCATGTGCTGGTCGCCCATCTCGCCCTCGATCTCGGCCTTGGGCGTCAGTGCCGCCACCGAATCGATCACCACCACGTCCACCTCGGCGGAGCGCACCAGCATGTCGGTGATCTCCAGCGCCTGCTCGCCCGTGTCGGGCTGCGACACCAGCAGATCGTTGATGTTCACGCCGAGCTTCTCAGCATAGACTGGGTCGAGCGCGTGCTCGGCGTCGACGAAAGCTGCCGTGCCACCGTTACGTTG
>DASXYJ010000128.1:0-4877 GCA_036502565.1 Gammaproteobacteria bacterium | reverse complement strand
CATGTTCATCGACGGCGATAATCGCCTGGCGGAACGTTTCGTCAAGGACGAGCGTGTGGCGCTGGTATCCTTCACCGGCTCCACAGCCATCGGACGAAAGGTGGGCGAGTTGGTCGCGAACCGCATGGGCAAGTCGCTGCTGGAACTGGGCGGCAACAACGCCATCGTGGTGGATGAGACCGCGGACCTGAAGTTGGTGATCCCGGCCGTGGTGTTCGGCTCGGTCGGCACCGCCGGCCAGCGCTGCACCACCACCCGTCGCCTGATCGTGCACGAGAGCCTGGTGGACAGCCTCACCCAGAAGCTGGTGGCGGCCTACAAGCAGGTGCGCATCGGCGACCCCCTGGACCCGCAGACCCTGATGGGCCCGCTATGCAGCCAGGACGCGGTGAACCGCTACCAGGCAGCTATTGAGGCCGTGAGCAAGGCCGGCGGCCAGGTGCTGACCGGCGGCAAGAAGCTGGACCGCCCCGGCTTCTTCGTCGAACCCACCATAGTGAAAGCCAAGAACGAGTGGGACATCGTCAAGTCGGAGACCTTCGCCCCCATCCTCTATGTCATGTCCTTCAAGACGCTGGATGAGGCCATCCGCATGCACAACGACGTGCCGCAGGGCCTGTCCTCCGCCATATTCACCACCAGTGTGAAGAACGCCGAGTACTTCCTGTCCGCCGTGGGCAGCGACTGCGGCATCGCCAACGTCAACATCGGCACCTCCGGGGCCGAGATCGGCGGGGCCTTCGGCGGCGAGAAGGAGACCGGCGGCGGCCGCGAATCCGGCTCCGACGCCTGGAAGCAGTACATGCGGCGCCAGACCAACACCCTGAACTGGTCCGACTCCCTGCCCCTGGCCCAAGGCATCAAGTTCGACTTGGGTTAAATGGTCGCGTCCGCGACTTGAGGGATAATAGAAGACGCCGCGCACCCGCGCGGCGTCTTTCTATGGAGCGGATGCGTGCTGAACCTGGACCTGTTGCTGCTTGCCATCCTGCAGGGCGTCACTGAACTCTTCCCCATCAGCAGCCTCGGGCATAGCGTGCTGGTGCCGACGCTGCTGCACTGGCCCATCTCCCGCGACGCGCCCTGGTTCCTGCCCTACATCGTGGTGCTGCACTTAGGCACCGCCGCGGCGCTGTTCCTCTACTTCTGGAAGGACTGGGTGCAGCTCCTAGGGGGCGCACTGGCGGCACGCGGCCGACTCAGCGATCCGCAGGCGCGGCTCTTCTGGCTCATCGTCTGCGGCACCGTGCCGGCGGCACTGCTGGGGCTGCTGCTGGAGCACCGGATCCGCGACCTCTTCACCGGCTTCGCGGTGGCGGCGGTGTTCCTGATGATCAACGGCGTGATCCTGCTGATAGGCGATCGCCTGAAAGCCCGCGCCGCTTCCCAGACGCCGCAGTCCCTGAGTTGGACCAAGGCCTTCCTCATCGGCTGCGCCCAGGCCCTCGCCCTCATCCCCGGCATCTCCCGCTCCGGCGTGACGCTGGTAGCGGGCTTGATGGGCGGTCTCGACTATGCGGCCTCGGCGCGCTTCTCCTTCCTGCTGGCCACGCCCATCATCGCCGCTGCCGGCGTGCTGGAAGTGCCGAAGCTGATCCACCAGCATCAACAACTGCCGGATGGCCTGATGCTGACCATCCTGCTGGGCGGCGTGCTATCGGGGATCTTCGCCTGGCTCAGCACCTGGTTCCTCATGCGCTGGTTCAAGTCGCATGAGTTGATGGCCTTCCGGCCGTTCGGCATCTACTGCCTGGTGGCTGGAGCCGCCGCGCTGTTGATCCTGCTGGTCTAGACGCCCTCAGGGCGATGCCAGCTGCGTCGCGAAGAACTCCGGCATGTCCAGCACCGGGCTCTCGGCACCCAGCCGCGTGATGACCGCGGTCACCTGACCACGATGGTGAGTGGCGTGGTTGAAGGCATGCGCCAATTGCAGCGACAGGGGAAACTCGCGCCGGCGGCCTTCGGTATCCACGTAGGCATTGACGGTCCCGATGCGCGACTCGTCCAGGTCCGTCACCAGGCCCCGCAGCTTCTCCGCCGCGCCCGACATCTCGTCCTTTAGACGCCCCCGCTCCTTCACCAGCTCCTGATCGAGACTGCTGATCAGGAAAGGCTTGCCGCTCAGGCGGCCCTGCCAGAGCAGATCCACCAACAGGAGATGGTTGAGGGTGCGGTGGATGCTGCGGAAGAACAGCCCATGGTCGGCGTGGTAATCGGCGTCGCTGATGGGCTCCAGGGAATCCAGCAGGCGCCGATGAGCCCACACGTGGTAGCCCGCGAGCATCAGGAAGTACTCGCGCTGGCGCATCTCAGGCTTCCTCGAAACGGTTCTTGTCGCGGTTCTTGCGTACCTTGCGGGCGTCGAACACGCGACCGCTCATGAAGATATAGACGCCCGGCGCCAGGGTCTGGGCCGCCGCCACCGCGCCGCCGATGTTGAAGATGGCGTCGCTGCCGCGGAAGCGTGCCGGATTCAGGGAACCCGTCAGCACCACGGTCTTGCCGGTGACGCCGTGCAGCGCGGCAGCAGTCTCCGTCATGGTGTCGGTGCCATGGGTGATGAGCACCCGGGTGGCCGCATCCGCCGTCACTGCCTTGCGGATGATCTCCCGATCCTCGTCGGTGAGGTCGAGGCTGTCCTTCCTCATCAACGAAGTCATCTCGAAGGGAAACGTCACGCCCATCTCGCGCAGGATCTCACCGATCTGCGGCTCGCCCACTTCGTACTCGCTCTTGGCGTCGAAGTAGATCTTGTCGATGGTGCCGCCGGTGGTGAAGATGCGCAGCTTTTCCATGGGGGTCTCAGTTGCCGAAGGACGGCGCCAGGGTGTTGCCGTTGATGGGGATGCCAAGATACAGGAAGAAGGTGCGGTTGCCCGACTTGCCGGCGCCGAAGCCGAAGTAGAGCGGACCCACCAGGGTATCGGCGCCCAGGAACGCGGTGACGCCGTATTGCATGCCGCTGTCGCCCGGCTGCAGGTTGGTGTTGCCCCATACCGTGCCGGCATCCATGCCGAAGCCCAGGTACCAGCCGCGCCCCACTCCGGTGGGCAACATACCGGCGCGCCAGGCGTAGATGCCGTGGGCGTCGAAGATGCGGTCGCCGCGCAGCTGGCCCTGGCGTTCGCCGGCCAGCGAGAGGAATCCTCCCAGCTGGAACTGCTCGTAGAGCGGCAGGTTGCTGCCGAGGTTGCTGCCACCCTCCACCACCGCCAGCACCGAAGCGTCACCGAGTGCGAAGGCCTGGCCGAAGGTGGCGTCCAGCTTGTCGTAGCTGATGTCGCCGCCCATGGAACCGCGCGGGAAGTAGCCGCTGACCTGGGCATAGGAACCCGAGGACGGGAAGTTACCGTTGTCGAAGGTGTCGAAACTCGCCTCGAAATGCGGCCCCACCAGGCGGTGCCGGAAGCTCGGCAGTGCGTTGGGATCACCGATGCGCGGCTGCGACACCAGGTGGCCATAGAACACGCCGCCGCGCAGCTCACCCACGTCGCCCACCGCGAAACCCAAGTCCAGGTCGGCGCGCGGGAACACCGTGCTGTACTCGGCGATGCGGTCCTGGCCGCGGAACAGGTAGAAGGTCTGGTTCAGGTACTCGAGGTTGGGCGCCAGGAACACCCGGCCGCGGAAATCCAGCGGCTGGTTGAACTCGGTGTAGAAGAGCCGGGTCTTGCCGATCTCGAACTGGTTGCGCCATTCGGCGCCGCGGCTGTTGATCTCGGAGACGGTATAGCTGCCCAGGAGCTCATAGGTGCTGTCGCCCTCGAAGTCATCGGCGATATGGATGCCGAACTGCAGGTAGTTGGGCCGCCACTCCTTGGGGGTCACCACGATCTGCAAGCCGGTGCGGTCCCCCTTGTGCTGCAACACCGCGTCCACGCGGTTGAAGTAGCCGAGGTCGTAGAGCCGGCGCAAGCCGTCGTTGATCTTCTGCTGGTCCCAGATGTCTCCGGGCTTGACGCCGAAGCGCGCGCGAATCAGCTCCGGGGAGACATCGGCGTTGCCGTTCACGTCGACGAAGTCGATGCGTTGCGGAGCCTCGGGCACCTTGCGGAACTTGCCCTCGTAGATCGCGTAGGCTTCTGGGGAGAGCATCAAGTCGGTGCGCTTGGAGAGCACGTCCTGGCCCGCTTTCTCGCCGAACTTGACCGCCTCGCCCATGCGCTGGAAGTCGGTAGGACCGATGTCGCCGAGGTCCGGCTCCACCAGCGCGTCCTTGCTGGTGAGGGTGGCGATGGAATCCTTGACGTTCTGGTTGCCGTAGAGCTTGAGCACCTGCAGCGACACGCTGAACACGTCGGTGAGGTCCTTGCTCGAGGCGAGCTGGGTGGAGATGTTCACCGCGATGATCACCTGGGCGCCCATGCCTCGCGCCACGTCCACGGCCAGGTTGCGCGAGAGGCCGCCGTCCACCAGCAGCCGGTCATCGATGTGCACCGGCGGATACAGGCCGGGGATGGAGAGGCTGGCATGGATGGCATCCGCCAGGCTGCCGTGGTCCAGCACCACCATGTCGCCGTTGGTGATGTCGGTGGCCACGGCGCGGAACGGGATCGGCAGCTTGTCGAAGTCCTGGTCCGGCGTCAGGGCCACCGTGAGCACGTTGAGGATGCGGCCTGGCGCGTTGCCGTTGACGATGCCCTGGGGCAGGAAGAAGCGGTCGTTGGCGTAACCGAACTCGGCGCGCAAGAGGTACTTCAGTTCGTCCTGCTTGTCCTTGAAGCTCAGGCGGCTGCGCGGCGGCGCGTTAGCCATGTCCGCCTGCAGCGCCGGTCGGTTCATCTGCAGCTCCAGCTCCTGGGCGCTCATGCCGGCGGCATACAGGCCGCCCACGATGGCGCCCATGCTGGTGCCGACGATGCAGTCGACGGGGATAT
>DASXYJ010000127.1:0-3683 GCA_036502565.1 Gammaproteobacteria bacterium | reverse complement strand
CGGATCCCATGGCGGCAGGATAGCGCGCCGCCGGCCGGCCCTACTTGCCGCCGGCGCCCAGGCCGCGGCGTTCCGCGGCGACCTTCTGCCCCGCCACCGCCTCGCACCAGTCCAGGTGCGCCAGATACCAGTCCACGGTCTTGGCGAGGCCTGAGGCCAGATCTTCCGCCGGCTGCCAGCCCAGTTCCTTCTTTATATAGCGGATGTCGATGGCATAGCGCCGGTCGTGCCCGGGCCGGTCCTGCACGTACTCGATGAGGGATTCATGGGGCCGGTGCTTGGAGTCGGGACGGCGCTCGTCCAGGAGCTTGCAGATGGTCTTCACGATCTCGATGTTCTTGCGCTCGCCGTTACCGCCCACGTTGTAGGTCTCGCCCAGTTTGCCGCGCTGCATCACCGCCTCGATGGCGGTGCAATGGTCCGCCACGTACAGCCAGTCCCGCACCTGCTGGCCGTCGCCGTACACCGGGATGGGCCGGCCGGCCAGGGCGTTCAAGATGATCACCGGGATCAGCTTCTCCGGGAACTGGTAGGGACCGTAGTTGTTGGAGCAGTTGGTGAGCGTCACCGGCAACCCATAGGTGCGGTGATAGGCGCGCACCAGATGGTCCGAAGAGGCCTTGCTCGCGGAATAGGGTGAGCTCGGATCGTAAGGGGTCTTCTCATGGAAGGCCGGATCCGTGGGCGAGAGGGAACCGAACACCTCGTCCGTGGAGACATGGTGGAAACGGAAATCCCCCTGCTTGCCGGCCCAGGCGACCTTGGCGGCCTTGAGCAGCGAATGGGTGCCGAGGATGTTGGTCTTGATGAAGGCATCAGGGCCATCGATGGAGCGGTCCACGTGAGACTCGGCGGCGAAGTGCGCGACCGTGTCGATCTGCTCGCCCCGCATCAGCTCGTTCACCAGCTGCTCATCGCAGATGTCACCGTGCACGAAACAGAAGTTGGACTTGCCCTCGACGTCCTGGAAGTTGAGCGTGCTGCCCGCGTAGGTGAGCGCATCCAGCATCACCACCCGGTCCTGTGGATGTTGCTTAAGCCAGTGATGCACGAAGTTAGCGCCGATGAAACCGGCGCCGCCGGTGACCAGGACCTTACGCATGTTTCAGCTCCAGCAACATCTTCTTCAGGTTGTCGCGCCAGGGCGTGGCGGTGAGGCCGAGCCCGGCCGTCGTCGAACCACAATCCAGCACGCTATAGGCGGGACGTCTGGCCGGGGTCGGATATTCCGCAGTGGCGATGGGGAACACCTCCACCGGCGCCTTCAGCAGCCCCAGCTCGCGGCCCTCGGCCGCTATGGCCAAGGCGAAATCGTACCAGCTTGCCTCGCCGGCATCGGTCCAGTGGTGGATGCCGCGGAACTTGGGTTTGTCCACCGCCGCCCACAGCGCCCGGGCCACGGAGTCCGCCCAGGTGGGGCTGCCGCGCTGGTCGCTCACCACTTTCACGCTGCCGCGCTCGCCCATGAGCCGCAGCATGGTGCGCACGAAATTGTGGCCGTTGGCGGCATAGACCCAGGCGGTGCGCAGTACCAGGGCCTGGCCGTGGGAGGCTTCCAGTGCGCGTCGTTCGCCCAGCAGTTTGCTCAGGCCATAGATGCCCAGGGGCGCCGTGGGGGCATCCGGCTTGTAAGGCGAGCCGGCCTTGCCATCGAACACGAAATCGGTGGAGATGTGCAGCAGGCGCGCGCCGTTGGCATAGGCGGCTTCCGCCAAGTAACCCGGCGCCTCGCCATTCACCTGCACCGCCATCTCCGTCTCGTCCTCACTCTCGGCCTTGTCCACCGCCGTGTAGGCAGCGGCATTGATGATCACGTCCGGATCGAGAGTCGCCATGCGGCGACGCACCGTATCGCGGTCGGTGATGTCCAGCTCGGCCTGGGAGAGGCAGATCAGCTCTGCGCTGGAAGACTTCAGTTTCTGCAGCGCCGTGGCCACCTGGCCGCCGGCGCCGGTCACCAGCACCTTCACGGGAAGCAGTCCGCGGCGGCGAGCAGCTTGCCTTGCTGGTCCTTGGGCGAGAGCAGCGGTGCGCCCTTGAGCGGCCACTGGATGCCGAGGGCCGGATCGTCCCAGCGCAGGGTGCGCTCGTGCTCCGGCGCATAGAAATCCGAGCACTTATAGAAGAAATCTGCTGAATCGCTCAGCACGCAGAAGCCGTGGGCGAAACCCGGCGGCACCCACAGCTGGTGCTTGTTCTCGCCCGACAGGATGGTGCCCACCCACTTGCCGAAGCTCGGGGAACTCTTGCGCAGGTCCACTGCCACGTCGAACACCTCGCCGGCGGTGACCTGCACCAGTTTCCCCTGGGGCTGCCGGATCTGGTAATGCAGGCCACGCAGCGTGTTCATGACCGAACGGCTGCAGTTGTCCTGCACGAACCTGAGATCCAGGCCGGCGGCGGCGAACTTGCGCGCCTCCCAGCTCTCGAAGAAGTAGCCGCGGGCGTCGCCGAACACCTTGGGGCGAACCAGCACCACGTCGGGGATGGCGAGGCGCTGGAATTCCATCAGCCCTGGGCTTCCTTGATGACCTTGAGCAGGTACTGGCCGTAGCCGGTCTTGGCCAGGGGCGTCGCCAGCTTCTCCACCTGTGCCGCGTCGATGAAGCCCTGGCGGAAGGCCACTTCCTCGGGGCAGGCCACCTTCAGGCCCTGGCGGTTCTCGATGGTCTCGATGAAATTGGCAGCCTCGAGCAGCGACTCGTGGGTGCCGGTGTCGAGCCAGGCCACGCCGCGGCTGATGATCTCCACCTTGAGCTTGCCCTGGTCGAGATACGCCACATTGGAGTCGGTGATCTCCAGCTCGCCGCGGGCCGAGGGCTTCTGCGCCTTGGCCACGTCCACGATGCTGTTGTCGTAGAAATACAGGCCGGTCACCGCATAGCTGGACTTCGGCTGCTTGGGCTTCTCCTCGATGCCGAGCGCCTTGCCCTGCTTGTCGAAGTGCACCACGCCGTAGCGCTCCGGATCCTTCACGTAGTAGGCGAACACCGTGGCGCCGTCGGCGCGGGAGGTGGCGCGGCGCAGGGACTCGGTGAAGCCGTGGCCGTAGAAGATGTTGTCGCCCAGGATCAGGCACACCGGATCCTTGCCGATGAACTCGCGGCCGATGAGGAAGGCCTGCGCCAGCCCGTCGGGGCTCGGCTGGACGGCGTAGCGGATCTCCAGCCCGACCCGGCGGCCGTCCCCGAGGACGCGCTCGAAGCCAGTGATGTCCGCGGGCGTGCTGATCAGGAGGACTTCCCGGATGCCGGCCAGCATGAGCACCGACAGCGGGTAATAGACCATCGGCTTGTCGTAGATCGGCAGGAGCTGCTTGCTGACGGCCTGCGTGATCGGATAAAGCCGCGTGCCCGAGCCGCCGGCCAGGATGATCCCCTTGCGGGTCGGCCTCTCGTCGTGCGCCATCGCCCCTCCCCCGACCTCCCTCGGAAAACGGCCGCCCCGACAGGATACCATAGCATCCCGCCGGGAGTCAGCCGAGGCCCGTCGGCGTGTCGCTCCCGGTCATCATCCGACGGCGCGGATGTCGTTAGCGGGACGGCCCCTCCGACGCCTTGGCGAGGGCGTCGACCAGCCGGGAGGCCGTCTCGGAGAGGCGGCGGTGGGCCGCGTCGGCCGAGAGCGGGCCGGGGTCGTCCTGGGCGAGCATCACGATGTAGACCGTCGCCGGGCCGCCGGCC
>DASXYJ010000126.1:0-7399 GCA_036502565.1 Gammaproteobacteria bacterium | reverse complement strand
TCGAGCTGGACAAGACGATCACGGCGCTGCCGGTGCAGACCATCCTGAACGGCTGCTTCCCGCAGAACGGCACGGTGGCTTCCAACTCGACGTACTGCTCGAAGATCACCACCCAGGGCAACGTCATCACCAACATCCTGGACCTGAACCTGAACATAGGCGGGACGGTGACGGCGGGCTATGACTTGTCGACCCATTACAAGTTCCCCTCCACCTCGGCGGGCGACTTCAAGCTGGGCCTGGACTGGACCTTCCTGAAGTTCTTCCACCAGATCACGCCCAACCCGGCCAGCACCACCGGTTTCACCACCGCGGAACTGGGCGGCACCACCACGCCGTTCGGCGGCTTCCCCAAGCAGCGTGGCAACGTGAGCCTGAGCTGGAACTACGGTGACTTCTCGGCGGCGTGGATGACGCAATACATCCACGAGATGTACGAAGGCTGCACCAGCGCAACCATCACCGCCGGGTTCTGCTCCAACGTGAGCCCGCTGGGGGTGGGCAACTCTTTCAACCGCTTGGGCAAGACCATCTACCACGACGTGACGGGTTCTTATCACATCGACGCCCTTAACACCGATTTCACCCTCGGTATCCGGAACGTCTTCGATAAGGCTCCGCCCACCGCCGAGACGGCCTTCGCGAACAGCTTCCTGCCCGCGGACTACCGCGTGCCGGGTCGTGAGTTCTACGCCCGCATATCGGTGAAGTACTGATAGGGACGAGACAGCGCTGAGACCTGGGGGCGGTCCCGCGAGGGACCGCCCCTGCTTTTTGCGGGGCCGGATCGGCAAAAGGAAAGCCCCTCCTGGGAGGGGCTCTTCACTCGGCTTGCGCTCAGGCCGGCATCAGTTGATGCGCTTGTCGCCGGCCTTCTTCCAGGTGGCGAGCAAGGCGTGGATCTCGCGCTTGTAGGTGCAGCCGGAGGTCACGTTCATGTCGCCGTTGAGGGCGAAGTCGTAGCAGGTGCCGAGGCTCCTGACCTCCCGCACCTGCGCCAGGTTCACGATCGCCGAGCGGTGCACCCGCAGGAACGGGAAGCCGGAGAGCTTCTCCTCCATCTGCGAGATGCGGTCGCTGGTGTGGATCACCTCGCCGGTGGTCATGTGGATGTTCACGTAGTCCCGGTCGGCCATGATGCAGCGCATGTGCGGGGTGCTGAGGAAGCGCACCCGCCGGCCGATCTTCACCGGCACCCGGTCGCTGCCGGCCGGGCGGGGCAGGGGTTCCGCCGCCGCCGGGTTGAGGCGCTTCAGCAGCAGGTCCACGTCCACCCGCCCGGCGGCGCGCTCGTCGCGCTCCACGTGGCCACGGATGCGCTGCAAGGCCGCCTCGAAACGCTGGCGGTCGAAGGGCTTGAGCAGGTAGTCGAGGGCCTGCGCCTCGAAGGCGCGCAGCGCGTAGTCCTCGTGGGCGGTGGTCATCACCGTGTAGGGGGACTTCGGCAGGCGGCTCTTCTCGAGCATCTTCATGCCGTCCAGCTGCGGCATCTGCACGTCCAGGAACATGGCCTCGGGCTGCAGGGCCGCGAGGCGCTGCAAGGCGTCCTGGCCGTCACCGCATTCGCCCACCACCTCGAAGTCGCGGTGCGGCTCGAGGAAGGTGCGGATCTTGCTGCGCGCCAGGGGTTCGTCGTCCACCACCAGTACACGGATCATGGTCGTTCTCCCGCGGTTCGTCCGAGGACGGATGCAGTCAGACTGCCAGAGCCCGGGTACTGGTCCAAGGCGATGCGATGGCTATGAACCGGGTCTTAGGCGACGTGGATCGGACCCGCTCCGCGACGTAAGCGACCGGATGCGCGACGAAAGCATCGGCTCAACGCCGGCCGCGCTGCTCCAGGATGCGGCGCACGCTGGCCCGGTAGGTGGCGCCGGACACGAATCGCTGGCCGTCACTCATCAGGAACTCGTAGTCGCCGTGCTTCTTGGGCTTCATCTCCCGCACGTGCTCCAGGTTCACCAGCACCGAGCGGTGGATGCGCACGAAGCCGGCCTCGGCCACCTGCTCCTCGATGTCCTTCATGCGCTCACGGATGCGCAGCTTCTCGCCCGCCACCGCCAGGCGCAGGTAGTCGCCCTCGGACTCCACGTAGAAGATGCCGGCCACGTCCACGGGGCGGATGGCGGTGCCCACCTTCACCAGGATGCGGGTCTTGCCGAAGCGCTGGTCGAGCATGGAGGCGAGGCGGCTGAGATGCCGGTCCAGGTCCTCGCCGCGGGTGGGGGCGGCAGTCCCGCCGATGAGCTTGCGGGCGCGGTTCAGGGACCGTTCGAAGCGACCGGCGTCGAAGGGCTTCAGCAGGTAGTCCACCGCCTCCATCTCGAAGGCCTGGGCTGCGTACTCGCTGTAGGCGGTGGTGAAGATCACGTAGGGCGGAGCGTCCTCCCCCAGGGCCCGCAGCGCCTCGAAGCCGCCCATGCCGGGCATCTGGATGTCCAGGAACAGGAGGTCCGGGCGCTGCCGGCGTACCGCCTCCACCGCCTCCATGCCGTTCTGGCAGGTGCCCAGGAGCTCCAGATCGCCGGCCATGCCGATGAGCTGGGAGAGCTTCTGGCGGGCGTGGGGCTCGTCATCCACCACCAATACGCGGATCGGGTTCACTGCCGCAGCGCCTCCTGGTAGGGCAGGCTGATCCTCGTGGACCAGCGGTTGCCGGGGATGTGGATGGAGGAGAGAGTGTAATCGGCGCCGTAGATGGCCATGAGCCGCTCGCGCACGTTGTTGAGCCCGATGCCGGTCTTGCGCTCGGCACTGACCGCGTTCTCGGGCCGGAAGTCGTTGCTCACCTCCAGCACCAGGGTCTCGCCGCTGCGGCTCGCCTCCACCGCCACGGTGTTGGCGCCGGCGCTGGCGGAGATGCCGTATTTGATGGCGTTCTCGATCAGCGGCTGCAGGATCAGGCTCGGTACCCGCGCGCCCAGTGCCGCCTCCTGCACCGCGAAGCGCGTGACCAGGCGGTCTTCGAAGCGGGTCTCCTCGATGGAGAGATAACGGCGCGCGTAGTCCACTTCTTCCCGCACCGTGGAGAACTCGCGCTGGCCCTCGCGCAGGGTCGTGCGCAGCACGTCGCTGAAGTCCGCCAGCAGCTTGTCGGCGCGGCGGATGTCGGTGAACAACAGCGAGGAGATGGTGTGCAGGCTGTTGAACAGGAAGTGCGGGTTGAGCTGGCCGCGCAGGGTATCGAGGCGCGCGTTCAGCCACAGCGCGTAGAGCTCCGAGGTGCGGTTGCGCTCGTTCTCGAGATCCATGCGGGTGTTCACGCCCGCCAGGATGAACAGGCCCAGCAGGTAGAAGGTCAGGTTGATGAGCACGTCGTCGAGTGAGTTGAACGGATGGGTCACCGCCGTCAGCAAGCCGTGGTAGTGGGGATTGCCGAGGTCCGCGGCCGAGGCCGCCAGGTAGTAGCCGGTGAGCGCCAGGAGCCGCGCCAGCGTGACGAAGGCCAGCGCCAGGCTGGCATGCGCCAGGAACACCAGCACCGGCTGCGACAACAGGCGCGACGCGCGCATGGCAGCGAGGTAGCAGGCCACCAGCGCCGGCAACAGCAAGAGGTGTTCCAGCAGCAGCGGCCGGGTCACCGCGTGCCAACGCTCCGCACCGCTCAGGGGACTGACCGCCAGCCAGTAGGTGAGGTCGAAGGTGGTGTCCAGCGCCCACAGCAACACGGTGATGCCGGCGACCAACAGGTCGCGGTCCAGGGTGCGCAGAGGTGGCAGGCGGGTGATGAGCTGGGTCACGCGGCGCGCACTCCCGAGGGCGCTTCAGGATGGATTCAACGCGAAAATAGCAGGTTCATCGCGAGGCCGACATATGCCTCCCAAGCAGGCCCGTCGGCGCGGCGAACCGGCCTAAAACAGCGATGGAATCTGCCTTAGAGGCCGGGCCCGGGAGCTCCGGAGGCCAGCCAGTCGGCGGGATGCTGGCCGTAGCGGATGAAGGGACCGTGGGGTACGGCGAGCTGGCTGGCCGCCTGCTTGTATTCCAGCAGGGTGCCCTGGTGCCCGTTCGGGCAAGCCACGCTGTCGGCGTCCTTGAGGCGATAGAAGATCCGGGCCGGGATATCCACCCGTTGTGGCGGATCGCACAGCCGGCAGCACACCGCGGCATCGTGCAGCATCATGCGGTGCTCGGGTATCAGGTTCCCACCGTTCATGGGGCCAATCTAGGGCCCCCGGCGGCGGACTTGCGTCAGACGCCGCCTACAGAGGCTGTAAGGGCGGTGATATGGGCGATGCAGGGCGAAGGTGTACTATTTCCCGACCCCATCCGCAGGGGCTTCCTAAGGGGTCTTGGCGATGAACACCGTGATCATGGACGTGGACGTGCATATGGCCTGCCCGGCCTGCGGCAAGGCCATGGTGAAGAAGCTGCGCTGGCTGGAGCAGAACCCCACGTTCAAGTGCGAAGGTTGCGGCAAGCAGTTCGAGAAGTACGGGGATCAGCTGCTGCGGGTCCGGCATGAACTCAACCTGCTGGACGAGGCCGAGAAGGCCAAGAAGCAGTTCAAGATCAACCTCTGACGCCTCAGGCCTTGTCGGCCAGCTTCACGTAGGTGCGCTCGCCGCTGGCTGCGTCGTACCAGACTTCCATCAGCGCTCCCGTCTCGGGATCCACGAAGCGCTCGCCCGTGGCGACGCCCTTGGCCGTGCCGGCGCTCCGGGCCTGCTTGTAGCGCCAGCGCTCGAATATCGTGCCCAGCAGCAGCAGGGCGCCGAACATCAGCGGCGGGAAGGCGTTGGCGGGCTGCACCGCGATGAGCAGCAGTCCCGCGCAGAACACCAGGACGGCGAGCCCCAGCACCAGGTTGCGCAGCATGGCGCTACGCCTTCTCCACCACGGCAGCGGTGCCGTAGGCCACGATCTCACTCATCACCTGGCCGATCTCGGAGGAGTCGAAGCGCATCATGACGATGGCGTTGGCGCCCATGGCTTGCGCGTTCTGCACCATGCGGTCCACCGCCTGGCGGCGCGCTTCTTCCAGCAGGCTGGTGTACTCGACGATCTCGCCGCCGACGATGGAACGCAGGCCCGCCATGATGTTGCCGCCGAGGCCGCGGCTGCGCACCACCACGCCGAATACCTGGCCCTTCACTTCCTTCACGCGGTAACCCACCAGGTTCTCGGTGGTGACGACGATCATGGCTTGCTCCCCAGTTCGGGCACCGTGCCCGGTTAGCTAGATTCTAGCGCCGATGGCGCTCAGGGCTCTTCCGCCACGGCGGGCGGGGCTTTCGGGCTCTTGGACGCGCCGAAGAACAGGATCAGGGCCACTCCGGCGACGATGGTGGCGCCGGCCAGGGCCACCCGCCAGGTGATGGGTTCGCCCGCCAGGGCCCAGCCCAGCAGCACCGCGATCACCGGGTTGACGAAGGCGTAGGTGGAAGCACGCGCCGGCGTGGTGACCTTGAGCAGCCACACGTAGGCGGAGAAGCCCAGCAGCGAGCCGAAGATGACGAGATACACCAGCGCCAGCAGCGACTTGGTGGTGAAGTAGGCGAGGTGCAGGCCGCTGCCCTCGCCAATGAGCAGCCCCACGCTCCAGGTGATGATGCCGGCGGCGATCATCTCCATGCCGATGCCGAGGAAGGTGCTGGAGGGCATCTCGGCGCGGTGCGCGTACAGCGAACCCACACCCCAGGAGAAGGTGGCGCCCACCAGCATCAGCAGGCCCACCGGGTCCACGTGGTCCGGCGTGTGGCCGCCGAAGGGGAACACCAGGATGGCGAGGCCGACCACGCCCAGCACCAGGCCGCCGAGCACCGAGAGCCGGGGCCAGGTGCGCTTGTCGGCGGCGTTGAGCAGCACCATCCAGAAGGGCACCGCCGCTACCATCAGCGCGGTGATGCCGGAGGGTACGGTCTGCTCGGCGAGGGTGACGAGACCGTTGCCGCCCAGCAGCAGCAGGGTGCCGAGCAGGGTGGCGCTGCGCCAGTTCACCAGGGTGGGACGCGCCGCGCCGCGCATGCGCATGATGGCGTAGAGCAGGAAGCCCGCCACCAGGTGGCGGGTGCCGGCCATGAGCAGCGGCGGGATGCTCGCCACCGCGAAGCGG
This sequence comes from Gammaproteobacteria bacterium, assembly GCA_036502565.1. Classification (GTDB taxonomy): domain Bacteria; phylum Pseudomonadota; class Gammaproteobacteria; order Natronospirales; family REEB76; genus DASUBN01. Next base: position 1,344 of record DASXYJ010000126.1, on the reverse strand, counting down.
ATGCCGAGGTAGGTGGAGCCCCAGAGGATGTAGACCGCGGCGAAACCCAGGACGATCTGGCCGCGGGAGGCGTGATGTCCCTGGCTCATGGCAGGGACTCTGCCGGGATGCCGAAACGTGCCGCGAGCTCGCGCTTGCCGGAGGCGGTGAGGCGCAACGCGCGGCTGTCCAGGTCGCGGGTCACCCAGCGTCTCTTCAGGAGCGCGTGCAGCAGGGCCGCGCCCAGCGCGCCGGCGAGGTGCGGGCGGCGCTCGCTCCAGTCGAGGCAGGCGCAGGCGAAGCGGCGGCGCTGTGCGTGGATGGCGTCCAGGTCGATGCCGAGGGAAGCGAAGAAGCCGGTGCCGTCGGGCGTCAGCAGGTAGTCGCCCTCGTGGGCGGCATCGCTCGTGAGCCAGGCATGCTCGAGGCAGCACTCGTGCAGCGACACCGCCACGGCGCCGGCCATGTGGTCGTAGCAGGTGCGGGCGGCGCGCAGGCGCGGCGGCGTGTTGGGCTCGAAGCGCGCGGGCGGGGTGCCGGCCAGCACGGTGAGCGCTTCCAGCGCGGCGGCCACGCTCGGTCCCTGCAGGCTGTAGTAATGGTAGCGGCCCTGGGGGCTGACCTTCACCAGCCGCTGCGCGGCCAGGCGTTTCAGGTGCACGCTCGCCGTGGAGGCGCTCACCTCCGCCACCGCCGCGAGCTCGGTGCTGGTGCGGGCGTGGCCGTCCATCAGGCAGTAGAGCATGCGGGTGCGGGCCGGCTCGGCGATGGCCGCGGCGATATGCGCGACCGGAGTGGCATCGGCGGCATCGGATTTCATGATTTCATGGTAGACGAAGTATGCCGGCGGCTCAAACCGGAGACTGGGGCATCGCAACCCCGAGCCCGGAGCCTGCCCATGGCCAGATCGATCCGCTTCGCCTGGATTCTGCCCCTGTGCTTCTCCGCCGCCGTGGCGGCTGAACCCATGAGTTATCACACGCTGGAAGTGGATGGCGTGAAGATCTTCTACCGGGAGGCGGGGCCGAAGGATGCGCCCACGCTGATCCTGCTGCACGGTTTCCCCACCTCCTCGCGCATGTACCAGGGCCTGATGCCCCTGCTCGCCGACCACTACCATCTCATCGCGCCCGACTATCCCGGTTTCGGGTCCAGCGGGGCACCGCCCCCGGAGAAGTTCGCCTATAGCTTCGACCACATCACTAAAGTGATGGACGACTTCACCCAGGCCTTGGGGCTCAAGCGCTACAGCCTCTACATGTGCGATTACGGCGGCGACCTGGGGTTGAAGCTTGCCATCGCGCACCCGGAGCGCATCCAGGCGCTCATCGCGCAGAACGCCAACATCAGCGAGCAAGGAGAGTC
>DASXYJ010000125.1:0-4142 GCA_036502565.1 Gammaproteobacteria bacterium | reverse complement strand
CACCTTCCTCACCACCACCCTCAAGAAATAAGCGGACCGCAGGTCCGTGCAGCGAAGGGCAGCCGCGAGGCTGCCCTTTTTCTTGTCCGGCTTTTTCTTGTCGGTTTGGCAGGCCTGCGTTACCCTGCCAATCCCTTTGTCCCCAAGCCCACTCCCGTGCCCCCATCCGACGGCAAACCCGGTCTCTTCGCCCGCCTGAAGGCCCGCCTCAACCGCGGCACGGGCTGGCTCGCGGCTTTCTCCGGGCCGGTGGACGAGGCGCAGCTGGAAGAATTGGAGACGCGGCTCATCCAGGGCGACGTGGGCGTGGAGACAGCTACCCACATCATGGAGAGCCTGCGCCGGCGGCGCGTGGCGGATGCGGCGGCGCTGAAGAGCGCCCTGGTGGATGAACTGGTCGCCCTGCTGCAGCCAGTGGCGGAACCGCTGCTGATCCCGCCCGGCGTCAAACCCTTCGTGATCCTGGCCCTGGGCGTGAACGGCGTGGGCAAGACCACCACCTTGGCCAAGCTCGCGCAGCGCTTCAAGGCGGAACGCCGCAACGTGATGCTGGCGGCGGGCGACACCTTCCGCGCCGCGGCGGTGGAACAGCTCCAGCAATGGGGCGAACGTCAGGGTGTGCCGGTGATCGCCCAAGGTTCCGGCGCGGATCCTGCCGCCGTGGCCCACGACGCCTACGCCGCGGCCCTTGCCCGCGGCGCCGACGTGCTGATGGTGGATACCGCCGGCCGCCTGCATACCCAGGCAGGGCTGATGGATGAATTGAAGAAGGTGAACCGCGTCCTCGGCAAGTTCGGCCCCGGCATTCCCCACGAGAAGCTCCTGGTGCTGGACGCGGGCCTGGGCCAGAACGCCCTGCGCCAGATTGAGGAGTTCCACGCCGCCGTGGGCGTCACGGGCCTCGTGGTCACCAAATTGGATGGCACCGCCAAGGGCGGCATAGTAGTGGCCGCCGCGGCCCGCTTCCGCATCCCGCTCCGTTTCATAGGCGTGGGGGAATCCGCCGAGGATCTCGCGCCCTTCGATGCGCGGGCTTTCGCCGAAGCGCTGGTAGGATAACTACCCATGATCAGCTTCCAGAACGTCGGCAAGAGATATGAGGGCGGCAACGAGGCCCTCAGCGATGTGACGTTCGAGGTCGAGCGCGGCGAGATGACCTTCCTCACGGGCCCCTCCGGCGCCGGCAAGAGTACGTTGCTCAAACTGGTGGCGCTGATCGAACGCCCCAGCCGCGGCCAGATCATCGTGAACGGCCAGAACCTGGCCGGCATCGGCCGCCGCCAACTCCCCTACTACCGCCGCCAGATCGGCGTGGTGTTCCAGGACCATAAGCTGCTGGACGACCGCAGCGTGTTCGACAACGTGGCCCTGCCCCTGGTGATCGCCGGCGCCGACATCGCGGAGACCGCCAAGCGTGTACGGGCGTCCCTGGACCTGGTGGGCCTGCTGCACAAGGAGAAGGCCCGGCCCATGACGCTGTCCACCGGCGAACAACAGCGGGTCGGCATCGCCCGGGCGGTGGTGTACCGGCCCAGCATCCTCATCGCCGACGAACCCACCGGCAACCTGGACCCGGACCTCTCCCAGGAGGTGATGCAGCTCTTCAAGCGCCTGAACCAGGTGGGCACCACGGTGCTCATCGCCAGCCACGACCGGGGCCTGGTGGAGCAGTTCGCGCCGCGGGTGTTCAACCTGAAGGCCGGCCACATGGCGGAAGCAGGAGAGGCCCATGGCATCTCCGACTGACGGCCGCGGCGCTGGCGCCGCCGCCGAGAGACACGGTGGGCTGAAGTCCTGGGTGCGGGACCATGCGCGGGTGGCCGTCACCAGCCTGGGGCGCCTGTACCGCCATCCCGGCACCAGCCTCATGACCGCGGCGGTCATCGGCATCGCCCTGTCCCTGCCCGCCGCGTTGCAGGTGCTGGTGGGCAACGCCAGCGCCGTGAGCGGCTCCTGGGAAGGCGCCGCGCGCATCTCGGTGTATCTCAAGGCCAACGTCAGCGACGCTGATGCCAAGGCCCTCGCCGCCACCGTGGGGAAGATGAGCGGCGTGGCGGAGGTGCAGTACATAAGCTCCACCGAAGCACTCGCCGAGTTCAAGAAGCTCTCGGGCTTCGCCGACGCAGTCTCGGTGCTGGACAAGAACCCGCTGCCAGCGGTGCTGGTGGTGCGGCCCACGGACGCCACGCCCGAGGCCGCCGCGGACCTGCAGCACCAGCTGGCGGGCAACCCACAGGTGGACCAGGTGCGCCTGGACCTGCAGTGGCTGAAACGACTCACCACCATCCTGGACATCGTGCGCCGGGTGGTGGACATCCTGGCGGCGCTGTTGGGCCTCGCGGTGATCTTCGTGGTGGGCAACACCATCCGCCTGGAGATCGGCGGGCGGCGTACCGAGATCGAGGTGAGCAAGCTCCTGGGTGCCACGGACTCCTTCATCCGCCGGCCTTTCCTCTACCACGGAGCCTGGTACGGCTTCGGTGGGGGGCTCATCGCCTGCATCCTGGTAGCGGTGGCCGTGACCCTCGTGGCCGCCCCTGTGGGCCGCCTGGCGAGCCTGTATGGCAGCGCTTACGAGCTTCAGGGACTGGGGTTCCTGGGCGTATTGGGGCTTATAGCCGGCGGGGCGCTGCTGGGTTGGGCCGGGTCCTGGCTGGCGGTGGCCAGGCATCTCCGCGATATAGAACCGACTTAAATATACTTTCAATAACAGTCACTTAGATCCTCCCCTCGGGATGGAACTTCTGGGTTTGTTAGCACTCTAATTCAATGAGTGCTAATATACGGTCTATCCAAACTACCTCCCAAAGCGTCGCGAGCGAAGGCGAAGCGCAGCCTTGGAGCCATGGGTTTAACAGGAGGGTCCATGACCACAGCAACCGCAAACCTGATCCCCGTTCGCCAGCTCTCCGTGAGCCCGGTCGGCAGTCTGGATGCCTATATCCAGGCCGTGCACGGCATCCCCGTGCTGACCCCGGACCAGGAGAAAGAGTTGGCGGTGCGCTTCCACGACGAACAGGACGTAGAGGCGGCCCGTCAGTTGGTGCTGCACCACCTGCGTTTCGTGGTGCACGTGGCGCGTGGCTACATGGGCTACGGCCTGCCCCTGGGCGACCTGGTCCAGGAAGGCAACATCGGCCTGATGAAGGCCGTGAAGCGCTTCGACCCCAAGGTGGGCGTGCGCCTAGTGTCCTTCGCCGTGCACTGGATCAAGGCGGAGATGCACGAGTACATCCTGAAGAACTGGCGCATCGTGAAGGTGGCCACCACCAAGGCACAGCGCAAGCTGTTCTTCAACCTGCGCAAGTCCAAGAAGCGCCTGGGCTGGCTGAATGCCGCCGAGGTGGCGACCATCGCCAAGGACCTCAAGGTGAGCCCTGAGGAAGTGATGGAGATGGAGTCGCGCCTGGCGGGCCAGGACATCGGCTTCGACCTCACTCCCGAGAGCGAGGACGAAGACAGCGTGTCCGTGGCGCCGGTGACCTACCTCGCGGACGAGAGCTCCGACCCGGCCGAGTCCGTGGAGAAGCAGGACTCCGCGGACCGCAACGAGTCGCGCCTGGAGCATGCCCTGGTGGGCCTGGACGAACGCAGCCGCTTCATCCTCCAGCGCCGCTGGCTGGATGAGGAGAAGGCCACGCTGCAGGAGCTGGCGGACAAGTACCACATCTCCGCGGAGCGGGTGCGGCAGCTGGAGAACAACGCCATCAAGAAGCTCAGGACGGCGATGGCTTAACAGCCAACGACTAGAAGTTGAAACTGAAAGCCCGGCACGAGCCGGGCTTTCTGCTGATCAGCAATATCCTTGAACTTGGAATCATCTTGTTTTAGATACCCTAGCTTCAGCACGCCTGGCAAGATAAGGTTTCATGACAGTAAACCACATTACTACCCCCGTCAGCGCACCCATTAACAAGCAGACAAAAACAACCCATAACGCCCAGCTGGCTGGTTAAAGTCCCTTCTGAGTAATTCATATATAGAAATACAGGGATCATCACGCCAGACCAAATACATTCGTAAAATACAATGTGTCCAGGCAACGTAGTGGTTAACCACTTTGGCACCGACTTCTTGGCAGCCTGCTCCTGCATATCAATTACACCCTTGTCCCAGTCGCATGACAGATGACGCCGTATCAA
>DASXYJ010000124.1:0-4252 GCA_036502565.1 Gammaproteobacteria bacterium | reverse complement strand
TGTCGCCGCTGGCGGGATTGAAGCGGATCAGCGAGTTGATGGTCGCCATCCACAGGTTGCCGCCGTCGTCCTGCTCGATGGACAGGATCTGGGTATGCCTGAATTCCGGTATCGGCACGGGCTTGGAGACGGCGTCGCCCTTCGAGTCCAGCGGGATGCTCCAGAGGCCGTCGTAGGTCGCGACCCACAGGGTGTGATGCTTGTCGACGTAGAGGCCCTGCACAACGGGCTCGATGTTGCCCGGGGTCATGGGCACCATGCTGGCCTTCTGGCTATCCGTATCCACCTTGAACAAGCCGCGGAAGGTGCCGGCCCAGAGGACCTTGCCTCCGGCGGGCAGCAGGTCCTCGACGATGTCGTTGCCGTGCAGGTCGCTCGGCGTGTCGCCCTCGATGTGCGTGGTGGTGCCGGAGACGGTGTCATAGATGGCCAAGCCGTTGCCGAAGGTACCCAGGTACAGCTCGTGGTCTCCCACCGGGATGATGCGGTGGATCTCACGGCCCTTGGTGCCGATGGCGTAGTGCACCAAGGTCCGCAAGTCGCCCGCGGACCCGCGGCGGAGCAGATAGCCCCATTCGCTGCCTATGTAGAGGTTGCCGTCTCCCGCCGCATCGAGCGCGGTGATCTCTCCGTACTTGGTCTTGTCCAGGTCCATGAACAGCTTGGCTTGTGCAGTGCCATCGTCGCCGATCGCGGCCTCATAGATAGCTCCCAGTGAGCCCATGAGGATGTGCCCACGGTACTCCGCGATGGACAGCACCAGGTTCGCGGTCTCGGACGGACTGCCCCGGCTGCTCTGGGGGTGGATGACCGCCAGGTCCAGGGTGCGGGGGTCGATGAGGTCGATACCGGAGGTGGTGGCGATCCAGATGATGCCGCTCTGGTCCTGATACAGCGACCAGACGTGGTTCGAAGTCAGCTCGTCGGTATTGTCGGCGTTTTGCTCGAAGTGCTGCACGTGGGTGCTGCCGCGGCGGATGAGGTATACGCCGGTGCCGGCACCCGCGAACCACACGTTCGCATCGCTGTCGACGATGATGGTCCGCAGGTAAGTGCCAGATGACGGCATACCCTGGAACTCCGTCACGGCTCTCGGAGCCGCCGCGCCCGGATCCAGGACGAACAGCCCGCCCTGAGTGGCCATCCACAGGCGATGCTGCGGATCCTCTGCGACCTGCCATACCGGCATGATGGTCTTGCCGACCTGGGCGCTGAAGTGGCGCGCCGGAGTGACGCCGTTGGGATCGAATTCGTCCAGGCCGGTGCTGGTGCACAGCCATACGTGGCCGGCGCTGTCGATATAGATATTGTTGATGCGATTGGTGGCCGGCGCGGCCGGCCCGGAGTTGGCCGGGAAATGCTTGATGGTGCCATCGGCGACGTCGAGGATGTCGAGTCCCGCGTCGTAGGTGCCGATCAGCAGGCGGCCGTCCGACAGGGAGCCCAGCGACCAGATCGAATCGCTGGCGATGGTGTTGGGGTCGCCCGGGACATGGTGGTAATGCCGGAAGCTGCCCGTGGCCGGGTCGTACAGGTCGAGGCCGTTGGAGAAGGTCCCCAGCCAGACGCGCCCGCGCTGGTCCTGGTAAAGCGCGCGCGCCAAAGTCCCGGAAGGGGTGTTGGGGTCGCTGGAGTTGTGTTCGAAGATCTTGAACGCATAGCCGTCATAGCGGTTCAGACCGTTCTCGGTCGTGATCCACATGTAGCCATGGTTGTCCTGGACGAAGTTGAAGACGATGTTGGCGGACAGCCCGTCTTCCATGCTGAGATGCCGGAACTTGGCCGCTGCTGCCGCTGGCCTGATCATGGCCAGCGACAGCAGCACGGCAATCAGCAACGATCTCGCTCGGCATCCCATCAGGTGTGCCTCGCGCTCCCGCATCGGTGTGGCCTAGTCCTCATTCCCGGTGAAGTTGGCTTCTGCGCACATCCCGGCGTTGCCGAAGGCATTGTGTGCCTCGCCGAGCTTCTTCAGGGCCATCTTGGCCTGCTTCTTGGCCTTCGGGTTGGGGTGGTTCTTGGCCATGGTCTGCAGGGTCTGGGACACCTGTTTCATGAGCTTGTCGCCCTTGGCATAGTGCGCGGCGCGCTTCTTGGCGCTGGCTGCGGCCTTCTTGGCGCGGGCCTGGGACTTCTTCTTGAAGCTTGCGGCGGAGACGGGTTTCTTGGCGGCCATGGATGCTACTCCCTTGTATTGATTCGATTTGAAACGATTCCTTGGGGTGGCGCCTGCCCATAGGCAGGAGTCACGCTAAGGCAGTTTACAGAATATGATTTTACCTTGCTGGGGGTTCAGGCCCCCAATGCCGCCACCACCCGGTCTGCCTGCCGGGCCAATTCATCCATATCCGCGGGCGGAGGAGGGATATCCGCCGCCAGGCCTTCCTCTATGCGCATGCATATCCATTTCACGTCTTCCAGCCGACAGAATGAGGCGGTGCCCTTGATGCGGTGCACGTACTCCCGGAGCTCGCCCCAGCGGTTCGCGGCGAAGGCATCCCGGCAGCGTTGCAGATCCACCGGCAGGTCCTCCGCCAGCATCTGGCGGATCTCCGGCTGCAAGGCCGCGAGCGCGGACCCGAGTCCGCTGTCGTCCTGGATCATGGTGTCTCCCCTGAAGCCCGCCCATGGTGCGGGTTTTCGCGACCGGGGTCAAAGCACGGTTTGTTAGACTGAGCGCCATGAACATCCTCGCCTTCGATATCGAGACCATCCCCGACCTGGATGCCGGGCGCCGCCTGCATGGCCTGGACGGCCTCTCCGACGAGGACGTGGGCCGGGCCATGTTCCAGAAGCGCCGCCAGGACACCGGCGGCAGCGAGTTCCTGCCCCTGCATCTGCACCGGGTCACGGCCATCTCCATCGCCTTGCGCAACCGGGAGGGCTTCAAGGTCTGGACCCTGGGGACCCCCGAGTCCGACGAGAAGGACATGGTGGCGCGCTTCTTCGACGGCATCGAGAAGTTCAGCCCTGACCTCGTGTCCTGGAACGGTTCCGGCTTCGACCTGCCGGTGCTCAACTACCGGGCGCTGCGCCACGGCATCAGCGCGCCGCGTTTCTGGGAACTGGGGGCGCAGGACCAATCGTATAAGTGGAACAACTACATCTCCCGCTACCACTGGCGCCACACCGACCTCATGGACGTGTTGGGCATGTACCAGGGCCGCGCCGGTGCGCCACTGGATGAGATGGCCCAGCTCTGCGGCTTCCCCGGCAAGCTCGGCATGCACGGCAGCCATGTATGGGAGAACTGGCTGAAGGGCAACATCGCCGGCATCCGCGATTACTGCGAGACGGATGCCCTCAACACCTATCTGCTGTATCTGCGCTTCGAACTGCTGCGCGGCAACCTGGGCGAAGAGGAATACCGCCGCGAGTGCTCGGTGGTGCGCGACGTGCTCAAGAAGTCCGCCAAACCCCACCTGGATGAGTTCCTGGCCGCATGGCCACCCGTCGGGTGAGGGCCCGCAACGCGCCGATGCCGGCGCCGGACACCGCGGTGGAGATCACGGCCCTGTCCCACGATGGCCGTGGCATCGCGCGGCTCGGCGGCAAGGCCATGTTCATCGAGGACGCACTCCCGGGCGAGAGCGTGCGCTTCCGCATCCACAAGCGCCACCGCGAGTACGACGAAGCCCAGGTCACCGAGGTGCTTCAGGCTTCATCGCAACGGGTTGAGCCACGCTGCCGGCACTTCGGCATCTGCGGGGGCTGCGCTTTGCAGCATCTCGCGCCTGAAGCACAGGTGGCCGCCAAGCAGCAGACGCTCCTGGACAACCTCGAACGCATCGGCGGGCTCAAGCCGGAGCAAGTGGCGCCGCCGCTGCTCGGTCCCGTGTGGGGATATCGTCGCCGGGCCAGGCTCTCCGCCTATCGTGAGCCCAATGGCAAGGTGCTGGTGGGGTTCACCGAACGACATCGCCACCGCGTCACGGACGTCTGGCAGTGCCATGTGCTTGACCCCAAGGTCGGCGGACTGATCGACAAGCTCTCTGAACTCCTCAGTAGCCTCAGCATCCCGGACAAGATCCCGCAGCTGGAAGTGGCGGTGGGCGATGACAGCACCGTGTTGGTGATGCGCATTATGGTGCCGCCGAGCGACGCCGACATGCAGAAGCTCGCTGCCTTCGGCGAGCAGCACGGACTGAGCATCGTCCTGCAAGGCGAGGGTGCATCACCGGAACTACACTACCGGCTCCCGGAGTCGGATGTGCAGATAAGCTTCCAGGCGGCGGATTTCATCCAGGTGAAT
>DASXYJ010000123.1:0-11050 GCA_036502565.1 Gammaproteobacteria bacterium | reverse complement strand
GATGTACTGACCATGGTAAGAATCAAGGGGATGACTGAGCACGTCGCCGCGATCAGCCGAATGCTGCCGGACGTAGATCTCAAGTGCCGCCTTGAACGCGGTTATCTGAGCGTCGTCGGGCGTCCAATATCCGGAGACATGCTGCGGCACGTTGCGCGAGCACTGTTTCAGCAGCTGCGCGCCTTGCTCGCTCTGGAAGATGTAGACGCTGCGCGTCACCATGGGCCCACCGACACCGGGCGGAGCACCTATGACAGATCCAGCGAACAGCGCAAGCACCAGAAGCAAGCTGGATTCCGGCGTTTTCCGTATATCCATGGCCACTCCTTGTCGCGGCGAGCTAGAGCACCAGCCCACGTGCCTCAGAAAGTATCTTGCTCAGGAAAGTGGTGAAGCGCGCTGCAGAGGCCCCGTCGATGACCCGATGGTCATAGGAGAGCGAGAGCGGCAGCATCAGACGCGGCTGGAAGGCCTTGCCGTCCCATACCGGTTTCATCTGCGACTTGGAGACGCCGAGGATAGCGACTTCCGGAGCATTCACGATGGGCGTGAAGGCGGTGCCGCCGATGCCGCCCAGGCTCGAGATGCTGAAGCAGCCGCCCTGCATCTCATCGGCCTTGAGCTTGCCGTCGCGGGCCTTGGCGGCCAGCTCACCCAGCTCCTTGGCGATCTCGAACACGTTCTTCTTGTCCGCGTCGCGGATCACCGGCACCACCAGACCGTTGGGCGTGTCCGCGGCAAAGCCGATGTGGAGGTATTTCTTGTAGACCTGGTTCTGGCCGGAGGGATCCAGCGAGGAGTTGAAGTCCGGGTATTCCTTGAGCGCGGCGACGCTGGCCTTCACCAGGAAGGCGAGCGGCGTGAGCTTGGCACCGATCTTCTCGGCATCGGCCTTGAGCTCCTTGCGCAGGGTCTCGAGGTCGGTGATGTCCGCCTCGTCGTGCTGGGTGACGTGGGGCACGTTGACCCAGGCCGCCTGCAGGCGCGGGCCGGAGATGCGCTTGATGCGCGAGAGCGGCTTGACCTCGACCTGGCCGAAGCGCGCGAAGTCCACCTCCGGCACCTTGGGCAGGCCGCCGCCGGCACCGCCGCCCTGCAAGACGGCCTTCACGAAAGCCTTCACGTCGTCTTCGGTGATGCGTTCCTTGCGGCCGCTGCCCTTGACGCGGGACAGGTCCACGCCCAGTTCGCGGGCGAACTTGCGCACCGAGGGGCCGGCGTGGGCCTTGCCGAAACCGGCTTCATTGATGGGCGGCAAGGATGCAGGCTGCGCGCGCGGAGCGGGCGCCTGCTGCTGGACAGGAGCGGACTTGGGCGCTTCCTTAGCGGGAGCCGTAGCCGCCGCCTTGGGGGCCTCGGCGGGCTTCGCCGCCGCGCTCTCATCCGCATCCATGGTGAGGATCAGGGAGCCTTCCGAGACCTTGTCGCCCTTCTTCACCTTCATGGACTTGATGGTGCCGGCGAAAGGCGCGGGCACATCCATGGCGGCCTTGTCGGTCTCGAGGGTGATGAGGCCCTGTTCCTTGGTGACGGTGTCACCGGCCTTGACCATGACCTCGATGACTTCGACGCCCTGGAAGTTACCGATGTCCGGGACTTTGACTTCTTTCTCTGCCACGGCGCTTCTCCTTACACCGTGACCGGGTTGGGTTTGGACGGGTCGATGCCGTACTTCTTCATGGCCTCGACCACTTTCTTGGCATCCAACTGGCCTTCATCCGCCAGCGATTTGAGCGCAGCCACCGTGACGTAGCGGCGGTCCACCTCGAAGAAGTGGCGCAGGCCGGTGCGGGTGTCGCTTCGGCCGAAGCCGTCAGTGCCCAGCACCGTGTAGCGGCGCGGGATGTACTCACGCACCTGGTCGGCGAAGAGCTTCATGTAGTCGGTGGCGGCGACCACCGGACCCGCGTGCTTCTCGAGGGTCTGGGTGATGTAGGGGACCCGCGGCTTCTCTCCGGCGTGGAACAGGTTCCAGCGCGTGCAGTCCTGGCCCTCGCGGCGCAGCTCGGTGAAGCTGGTGGCGCTCCACACGTCCGCCGACACGCCCCACTCCTTCTCCAGCATCTCGGCGGCGGCTTCCACCTCGCGCAGGATGGTGCCGGAGCCCATCAGCTGCACGCGCAGTTTCTGCTTGCCGCCTTCCTTCAGCAGGTACAGGCCCTTGAGGATGCCCTGCTCCACGCCCACCGGCATGGCCGGCTGCACGTAGTTCTCGTTCATGCAGGTGATGTAGTAGAAGACGCTCTCCTGCTCCTTGAACATCCGGCGCATGCCGTCCTGCACGATTACTGCCACCTCGTACATATAGGTGGGGTCGTAGGACACGCAGTTGGGGATGGTGGAGGAAAGGATGTGGCTGTGGCCGTCCTCGTGCTGGAGGCCCTCGCCTTCCAGCGTGGTGCGCCCGGCGGTGCCGCCGATGAGGAAGCCGCGGGCCTGGATGTCGCCGGCGGCCCAGGCCAGGTCGCCGATGCGCTGGAAGCCGAACATGGAGTAGTAGATGTAGAACGGCACCATCTGGATGCCGTGGTTGCTGTAGGCGGTGGCCGCCGCGATCCAGGAAGCCATGGAACCAGGCTCGGTGATGCCCTCTTCCAGGATCTGGCCGGTCTGGTCTTCCTTGTAGAACATCAGCTGGTCGGCGTCGGCGGGCTCATAGAGCTGGCCCACGGACGAATAGATGCCGATCTGGCGGAACAGGCCTTCCATGCCGAAGGTGCGCGCCTCGTCCGGCACGATGGGCACGATGTGCTTGCCGATGCCCTTGTCCTTCACCAGCGCGGTGATGATGCGCACGATGGCCATGGTGCTGGAGATCTCGCGGTCGCCGGTGCTCTCCAGGAAGGTCTTGAAGAAATCCAGGCCCGGCACCGGCAGCGCCGCCGCCTCATGCTTGCGCTGCGGCAGGTAGCCGCCGAGTTCCTCGCGGCGCTTCTTGAGGTATTTGATCTCGTCGCTGTCCGGGGCGGGACGGGCGAAGGGGACCTTGGCGATGTCCTCGTCCTGCACCGGGATGTTGAAGGTGTCACGGAAGCCCTTGAGCGACTCCTCGTCCAGCTTCTTCTGCTGATGCGCGCCCATCGCGCCCTGCCCGGCCTTGCCCATGCCGAAACCCTTGACGGTGTGCGCCAGGATCACGGTCGGCTGGCCCTTGTGTTCCATCGCCGCCTGATAGGCCGCATACACCTTGCGCGCGTCATGGCCGCCGCGGTTCAGGTTCCAGATCTCCTCGTCGCTCATGTTGGCGACCATCTCCAGGAGTTCCGGATACTTGCCGAAGAACTTCTCGCGGACGAACTTGCCGTCCTTGGACTTGAAGTTCTGGTACTCGCCGTCCACGCATTCCATCATGAGGCGCTTCAGCAAGCCGTCATGGTCGCGCTCGAGCAGCGCATCCCAACGTGAGCCCCATAGCACCTTGATCACGTTCCAGCCGCTGCCGCGGAAGTTCGCTTCCAGTTCCTGGATGATCTTGCTGTTGCCGCGCACCGGGCCATCCAGACGTTGCAGGTTGCAATTGACCACGAAGATGAGGTTGTCGAGCTTCTCGCGGGAGGCCAGCGAGATGGCGCCCAGGGACTCCGGCTCGTCCATCTCGCCGTCGCCGAGGAAAGCCCAGACCTTGCGGTCGCTCTCGGGGATGAAACCGCGATGTTCCATGTAGCGGCTGAAGCGTGCCTGGTAGATGGCCTGCAGCGGCCCCAAGCCCATGGAGACGGTGGGGAACTGCCAGTAGTCCGGCATCAGCCAGGGATGCGGATAGGAAGTGAGGCCGTCGCGCTCCACCTCGCGGCGGAAGTTCAGGAGCTGCTGTTCCGTGAAGCGGCCTTCCATGAAGGAGCGCGCGTAGATGCCGGGGGAGGAATGGCCCTGGATGTAGACCATGTCGCCGCCGTGGTCGGCGCTTGGGGCGCGCCAGAAGTGGTTGAAGCCCACTTCATATAAGGTGCCGGAGGAGGCGTAGGTGGCGATGTGGCCGCCGATGCCGGTGTTCTCCTTGTTGGCATGCACCACCATGGCCATGGCGTTCCAGCGCAGGTAAGCCTCGATGCGCTTCTCGATGGCGCGATCGCCGGGATAAGCCGGCTGCTGGTTGGCGTTGATGGTGTTGACGTAAGCGGTGTTCGGGCTGTACGGCAGATAGGCGCCGGAGCGGCGCGCCTTGTCGATGAGCTGCTCGATGAGGAAGTGCGCGCGCTCGGCGCCCTCGGTCTCCAGGACCGACGCCAGTGCCTCCAGCCACTCGTGGGTCTCGGTGGGATCCAGGTCCTGCATGTTGCTGTCGTTCGCCATGGCAAGAGATGCCTATATTTGGGGTACGCGATGGGGGTCAATAAAAACCCCGCCGCCGCGGGGTGCACGGCCGTGTTTTCGGCCGTCCCGATGCTGAACTCGCTTTCAGCAGGGCCTGAAGCCCGATATCATCTCCGGACTCAAACATCCGGAAGCTTCGATGCCCTCCAACCTGCCCCGGTTCCCGAAGCTCGAGATACGCCAACCACTGGCGGCGGCGGACGCTTCCCGGGTGGAAGCCCTGGGGGCGCTCATTATACTGCTGTCGGAAAGCGCGCTCCAAAAGCGCTGGCCGGAATTTGTCCATTCCGAGACGCTGAAGAAGCGCCTGCCGGCGGGTAAAAAGACCCTCTCGCCGACGCGCCTGGACCTGCCCAACGGGACCGTCGCGGTGCTGGCGACGGTCAAAACCGCTGCTTCCGCCTTCGATCTGCTGACCCTGGCCCGCCGCTGCGTCAAGAAGGCTCGCGAAGCGCAGGTAGTTACAGTGGGACTACTCCTGCCGGGCGTGGATGAAGCTGCGCGCGCGCCGCTCCTGGACGCGGTGGTCTCCGCCGTAGCCGCCTCGAACTTCGATCCACCCAGCTTCAAGGCCGAGCGGGAACAGGCTCGCCATATCGAGAGCCTCACGCTCTTCGACGGCAAGCAGAAACTGGATTTCAGCCGGCGCCTGGCGGAAGCGGAAGGCAACGCCCTCGCCCGCTGGCTTACGCTGCTGCCGCCTAACCACCTCACGCCGACCGAATACCGCGGCTACGTGCAGGCCCTGGCCAAGCGCGAAGGATGGAAATTCAAATTCCTGGATGAAAAAAAGCTGGCCGAGGTGGGTGCCGGGGCATTCCTGGCTGTGGCGCGGGGGAGCAATATCCGTGACGCCGGTATCGCACACATAAGCTACAAGCCCGCCAAACTGCCGAAAAATTCGCGGGCAGTCACTTTGGTCGGGAAAGGCATCTGCTATGACACCGGCGGCGTCAACCTTAAGTCCGCCAAGTCCATGTTCGGCATGCACGGCGACATGCAAGGATCAGCGGTAGCGCTCGGTACGCTACTGACTTTGACTCGGCTCAAGGTGCCGTTTCGGGTAGATGCCTGGCTAGCCATCACCCGGAATGATATCGGCCCCAAAGCCTACACTCAGAACGAAGTGGTCCAATCCGTCCTACCTCATGTAACTATAGAGATAGTGCATACGGATGCGGAAGGACGGATGGTGCTCGCCGATACACTGGCGTTGTCGATGAGCAGCGACCCCGAGGTCCTAATCGACTACGCGACTCTCACAGGCTCATGTATAACCGCTTTCGGTACCCGCTATAGCGGGGCATTCACGCGGGATATCTCGCTCGCCGAAGCTGTGACCGCGGCCGGCATCCATAGCGGCGAACGCGTTTGGCCCATGCCCATGGACGCAGATTATGATGAAGCTATCGACAGCCAGGTTGCTGACGTTAAGCAGTGCATCATCGAGAGCGAGGCCGATCACATATTGGCGGCCCGGTTCCTGTCTAGGTTTGTTCCGCCAACATGTCCCTGGATCCACATAGATCTGGCTGCTGCCGAGCATAAGGGTGGTCTTGCCCATATACCTACGGACGTGACTGGCTTCGGAGTTCGTTTCACCCTGGATCTTCTAATGGACCAGGGTCTGGCGCCAAAATGATCCAGCAACTCACCCTCACGCGGCCTGATGACTGGCACCTGCACCTGCGAGATGGGGAACATCTGCGCGCGGTGCTGCCGCATACGGCTGCACGCTTCGCCCGCGCCATCGTGATGCCTAACCTCAAGCCGCCGGTGACCACGGTGAAACTGGCGCTGGAATACCGGGAGCGTATCCTGGCAGCGCTGCCTCGCGGCGCCGATTTCACGCCGCTCATGACCCTCTATCTCACCGAGAACACCTCGCCTGATGAGATACGCCGGGCCAAAGCCGCGAACCATATACACGCAGTTAAGTACTACCCCGCGGGCGCCACCACCAACGCGGATTCCGGCGTGACGGACATCCGGCGCTGCGACCGGGTGCTGGAGACCATGGCGGAAGTCGGCTTGCCTCTGCTGGTGCACGGCGAGGTGACGGATCCCGCGGTGGATGTATTCGACCGGGAGACGGTGTTCATCGAGCGGGTGCTGGCACCGCTGCTACAGAGGCTGCCTAAGCTCAGGGTCGTGCTGGAACACATCACCACCCAGGGCGCGGCCGACTTCGTGCGCCAGGCGCCTGCCGACGTGGGCGCGACCATCACGCCTCAGCATCTGCTGCACAACCGCAATGCCATCTTCAAGGGCGGCATCCGTCCCCACTATTACTGCCTGCCGATCCTCAAGCGCGAGCGGGATAGGGAAGCGCTGGTGGACGCCGCCACCGGCGGTAATCCGAAGTTCTTCCTGGGGACCGATAGCGCGCCTCACGCCCAGGATCTCAAGGAGCACAGCTGCGGTTGCGCCGGCATGTACAGTGCCCACGCCGCGCTGGAACTCTATGCAGAGGTATTCGAACAGGCCGGTGCCCTGGACAAACTGGAAGGCTTCGCGAGCTTCCACGGTCCGGACTTCTATCGTCTGCCGCGCAATACCGCCAAGGTGACTTTGACTAGACGCGCATGGACGCCGCCGCAGAGTTATGACTTCGGCGGCAGCCGCCTGGTGCCCATGCGCGCCGGCGAAGAAGTGGCCTGGAGCATGGCTTAGACGTATCTTCCGCGGACCGCTTGCCTTATCCTGCACGCATGGACCAGCCTCTCGTACAGCATCCTTTCTCCCAGCGTTTCCGCGGCTTCCTGCCGGTGGTGGTGGACGTGGAGACCGGCGGCTTCAACGCCCGCACCGATGCGCTGCTGGAGATCGCCGGGGTGCTGCTAGAGATGGATGACGCCGGTTACCTGAGACGCAGCGCCACCCACAGCTATCACGTGCAGCCTTTCGAGGGCGCCAACATCGAGCCGGCTTCCATCGCCATCACCGGCATCGACCCGCATCATCCCCTGCGTCCGGCGCTGCCGGAGCGTGAGGCCTTGCGTCGGCTGTTCCGGGAGGTGCGCACTGACCTGGACCGCTTCAACTGCAGCCGCGCGGTGCTGGTTGGGCATAACTCCTTCTTCGACCTGAACTTCCTCAACGCCGCCGTGGAACGCAGCGGCGTGAAGCGCAACCCCTTCCATCCCTTCTCCAGTTTCGACACCGCGACCCTCGGCGGCGTGGCCGTGGGCCAGACGGTGCTGGCGCGGGCGGTGGAGGCTTTGGGACTAAGCTGGGACAGCAGCGCCGCGCACTCCGCCTCCTATGATGCGGAGAAGACCGCGGATCTCTTCTGCGAGATCGTCAACCGCTTCCAGGGAATCTACAAGGCGTCGCTCAGGGCCTGAAAAAGCGACGGGGCCTTGCGGCCCCGTTCTCGATCTCTACTTCATCTCGATCAAGCGTGCTTGACGCCCTTCTCATCCAGCAGTTTCTTTAGCTCGCCGGACTCGAACATCTCCACCGTGATGTCGCAACCCCCCACCAGCTCGCCCTTCACGAACAGCTGCGGGAAGGTGGGCCAGTTGGAGTAGCGCGGCAGGTTGGCGCGGACCTCAGGTTCGGCCAGCACGTTCACATGGCCGAACTCCACGCCCAGCGTCTTCAGCACCTGCGAGGTGCGGGCCGAGAACCCGCACTGCGGGATGTCCGGGGTGCCCTTCATGAACAGCACCACGGGCTTTGCCTCGATCTCCTGCTTGATGCGCTCCACCACGTCCATCTCGGGCTCCGGAGCCCGTTAGGGACGGGCTTAGGGGTTGGATTTTACATCAATGTCGTTGGTCACGCTCTTTACGCCATCGACGCTCTGGGCCACTGTGCCAGCCTCGTCGCGCAGCGCCGACGTCGGCACGGTGCCGGTCAAGGTCACCACCTGGTGATCGGTGATCACCTTGATATCGAAGGACTTGAGGCCCTCATTGGCCGCCAGCTTGGTCTTCACGGCGGTGGTGAGGTAGGAATCGTCCACGAAGGCGCCGGCCTTCTGCGCGGGCATGGGCGCATTGCTGGAGCAGCCGACCACGGCCGTGCCCAACAGGGTCGCAGCCAGGATGGTGACGAGGCCGAGCTTCTTGTTCATGTGCATGATGTTCTCCTTGTGTGCACGTAGCGGGATGGGAAAAGTATACGGACCTGGAGCCAAAGCGCTCTTTTAACCGGCGCACAGGCCGAGATGGCCTTCCCCCAGATGGGTTCTGCGACGGACAGAAGGCTTATAATGTCGATTGGACCGATGCCGGGATTGGACGTAATCATGTCCCCGGGCTCCGCAAGCATCCAAATAAGACAGGAGTTAAGCGATGAATCCCCTGAATAGCATCAAAGGTACCCTGACCTTGGGTTTCGTGATCTCCATCGTGCTGGCGCTGGTGCTGGCGATGGGCATCGGTGCCGTGAACTGGCTGACCATCCTGCGCTGGTTCCACATCATGGCGGGCATCACCTGGATCGGCTTGCTCTACTACTTCAACTTCGTGCAGACCCCGGCGATGGCGGACGCAGCCGCCGACAAGGGCGGTCCCGGCGGTGCGGGCGTGTCCAAGTACGTGGCGCCGCGCGCCCTGCTCTGGTTCCGCTGGTCGGCGCTGGTGACCTGGGTGATGGGCTTCTGCTACCTGGCCATCTACGGCAACCTCTGGGCTTTCGGTCTCGGCCTCGAGAGCAGCCCGGTCAACACCTACCAGCTCACCATCGGCATAGGCGCCTGGCTCGGCACCATCATGCTGTTCAACGTGTGGGTGCTGATCTGGCCGAACCAGAAGAAGATCCTGGGCATCGTCCCCGCGGATGACGCGCAGAAGGCCAAGGCCCGCAAGGTCGCGGCCCTGGCATCCCGTACCAACACCATGCTCTCGATCCCGATGCTGATGTGCATGGCTTCCGCTTCACACGGCCTGCCCTTGCTGCACGGCTAAGCCCAGAGTCACTGGTCAAATACGAAAGCCCGGCCTCACGGCCGGGCTTTTGCATATCCGGCCCCATCCGCGGCATGGCCGGCTCTCCACGTATAATAGGTGGGTCATCACCCCAGGTCCTCCCATGTCAGCAACGCTGCCCCCAGACATCTCCGTCACGGTGAGCCGTGCGCTCGCCGAAGACATCGGCGCAGGCGACCTCACCGCCGCGCTGGTGCCGGAGAGCAGCCACGCCCACGGACGTGTCATCTCCCGCGAGGATGCGGTGATCTGCGGAACCGCCTGGTTCGACGAGGTGTTCCGGCAGGTGGACGATCGCATCCATATCCACTGGGAGATGAAGGACGGAAGCGTGGTCCGCAAGGATCAGATGCTATGCCGCCTCGAAGGTCCCGCGCGCGGCCTGCTCACCGGTGAGCGCAGCGCCCTGAACTTCCTGCAGACCCTCTCCGGCACTGCCACTGCAGTCCACCGCTACGCGGAAGCCGTGAAGGGTACCCGTGGCACGATCCTGGATACACGCAAGACCCTCCCAGGACTGCGCACCGCCCAGAAGTACGCGGTGCGCTGCGGTGGCGGCCACAACTATCGCATGGGCCTCTACGACGGTATCCTCATCAAGGAGAACCACATCATGGCCGCCGGCAGCATCGCAGCGGTCGTGAAAGCCGCGCGTGATCAGCAAGCCCAGGTGCCGGTGGAAGTGGAGGTCGAGACCCTGGAGCAACTGCGGGAAGCGCTGCAGGCCGGTGCCGACATCCTGCTCCTGGACAACTTCGACCTCGCCGGGATGCGCGAAGCCGTCGCCATCACCGCGGGTCGCGCCAAACTGGAAGCCTCCGGCGGCATCGGCTTGGATGGGGTGCGGCAGGTGGCGGAGACGGGGGTGGATTACATCTCGGTAGGTTCGCTCACCAAGCATGTGCAGGCCGTGGATCTGTCCATGCGCTTCGAATTCGGGAAACACTGAAATTCATCTTTTGAGGATCTAGCATGTCGGGCCTCATCTTCGCGCTCATCGTCGTCGCCGTGCTCTGGACACTGGCATACGTAGCCGCCCCGCTGTGGGCCTGGACCCTGGCGATCGGCCTGGCACTGCTGGCGGATGGCTGGCTCTGCCACTCGGCCCCCACCGTGGGTTGGATCGTATTCGCAGTGTTGGCGGTGCTCCTGAACTGGCGCTCGCTGCGCCGCATGCTCATCACCGACCGCCTGCTGGGCTGGTTCCGCAAGGTGCTGCCGCCCATCTCCGAGACCGAACGCATCGCCATCGATGCGGGCAACACCTGGTGGGACGCAGACCTTTTCACCGGACGCCCCGACTGGCGCAAGCTGCTGGCGACGCCCCCTGCCAACCTGACGGATGAAGAACAGGCTTTCGTCGATGGCCCCGTGCAGGAGTTCTGCCAGAGCCTGGACGACTGGCACATCACCCATGAACTGCAGGACCTGCCGCCCGCCGCCTGGGAGCAGATCCGCAAGCACCGCTTCTTCGGCATGATCATCCCCAAGCAGTACGGCGGCCTGGGTTTCTCCGCCCTCGCCCACTCAACGGTGGTGATGAAGATCGGCACCCGCAGCACCAGCGCCGCGGTGACGGTGATGGTCCCCAACTCCCTGGGGCCCGGCGAGTTGCTGATGCACTACGGCACCGAGGACCAGAAGAGCTACTACCTGCCCCGCCTCGCCCGCGCCGAGGAGATCCCCTGCTTCGCCTTGACCGGCCCCTATGTGGGTTCGGATGCCGGCGCGCTGCCGGACATCGGCATCGTCTGCAAAGGCACGTATAAGGGCAAAGAGACACTGGGCTTCCGCGTGAG
>DASXYJ010000122.1:0-5635 GCA_036502565.1 Gammaproteobacteria bacterium | reverse complement strand
GTTCGCCGCTGCTGGCGGGAGCTGCCCTGGTGCTGCTCTGGAACGGCCATTGTTCGGTGCACCAGATGTTCCGCCCGGAACACATCGATGCCTTCCGCGCCAAGTATCCGGAGGCCAATGTCATCAGCCATCCTGAGAGCGCCTTCGAGGTGTGCCTGAAGTCGGACTACGTGGGCTCTACGGAATACATCCTCGACACGGTGCACCAGGCCGCACCCGGCAGCCGCTGGCTCGTCGGCACCGAACTCAACCTGGTGAACCGCCTGCACGAGGAGATGAAGGGCAAGGGCGTGAACGTGCACTTCATGTCGCCCATGGTCTGCATGTGCTCCACCATGTATCGCATCGACCCGCAGCACTTCGCCTGGACCCTGGAGAACCTGGCGGAGGGCAGGGTGATGAACCGCATCAGTGTGCCTGAGCCCGACGCGAGTGAGGCGCGGGCCGCTTTGGAGCGTATGCTTAGCATCTGAAGAGTCGGGGATGCCGCGCCCTACCGGCGCGGCCAGGCTTGATCGGGGGTTTGCATGAGATTCCTGCGTTCGCCGCTGCTGGCGGGAGCTGCCCTGGTGCTGCTCTGCGCCTGTTCCACCGCCTCCGGACCCACCGCCAGCGAGCAGCGGGCCATGGGCACGCCGGAGATCGTCTACCTCCAGCCGGGCCCGGACCTCATGGTGCTGGATTCGGAAGTGGACGTGCAGGACTCCCTGGGCTGCTTCTCCGTGGCCGGCATGCTGGGCACGCTGCTGTGCGCCGGCGTGCAGAAGGCGCGGGAGGCCTACCGTGAGTCCAAGGTCGAGGCGAAGCATGCGAGCCTCGCGCCCTACTTCGACCAGATAAAGTCCCTCGACTTCCACGCCCGTACCCAAGCCATGTTCGCCTCCGCGGTCGCCGACGCGCCGTGGCTGGCCGGCAGGCCCGTGCACAAGCAGCTGTGGAACGTCGATGAGTCCCAGTACGTGCGCGGCAAGGGCGGCGATACGGTCATCTACATCCAGCCGGTCTACGCGCTGGATCCCTATAGCAATTCCTTCGTGGTGGAGGTGCTGGTGGGCATACAGCGCTTCGATCCCGCCTATCCGGACGGCCTGCATAACTTCCGCAAGCTGGAGTTCAGTTTCAGCCATCAGCCCATGGACTTGCCGTCGGGCCTGAACCACGACCAACGCCATGAGGCGCTGCAAGAGATGGCGAGCATGGACAGCGCCCACGCCATGCAGCTGTGGTTCGCCGACGACGCGGCCCTGCTCAAGGCTGACTTCGCCGCCGACCTGAAGCAAGTGCAGGCCGGGGTGCGGGACATGCTGGGCAGCCGGCCTTAAGCGGCCAGCGCGGAGCAAGAAAAAGGCCCGCTATCAGCGGGCCTTTTTTTGCATCGGGAGGAGCCGGCTTAGCCTCTGATCCCTGGCGCGGCGCCCACCAGCGGCGACGGCGCCTTGAGCTGCGAGGCGATCCAGCTGTCCACCACGTTCTCCAGCACGCTCAGGGGTACCGTGCCAGTCTCCAGGATCAGGTCGTGGAAGGCGCGCCGGTCGAACTTGTCCTTCCCGAGCTTATCCTCGGCGCGCTTGCGCAATTCCTGGATCTTGAGTTCGCCGGTCATGTAGGAGAGGGCCTGGCCCGGCCAGGCGATGTAGCGGTCCACCTCGGTGCCGATGTTCTGGTCCGTGAGGGCGGTGTTGTCCTTGAACATCTTCACCGCGTCCTCGCGGCTCATGCCGTACTCGTGGATGCCGGTGTCCACCACCAGGCGCACCGCGCGCCACATCTGGTAGGAGAGCATGCCGAAGATCTTGTAGGGGTCGGGCTTGCCGGTCTTGGGGTCGTTGTACACGCCCATCTCCTCGCAGAGCGTCTCCGAATACAGCGCCCAGCCCTCGCCGTACACGTTGAAGTAACCGTTGCGGCGGAAGTTGGGCAGGTCGGTCATCTCCATGGCCAGCGGGATCTGCATGGCATGGCCGGGACGGCCCTCGTGGCAGGTGAGCACCGGGATCTCGTACTTGGGACGGGTCTCGGGCTTGTAGAGGTTCACCGCCATGAAGGCGGGACGCTTGCCGTCCGCCGAGGGCTGCATGGAATAGGCCGGATAGGTGTTGGGTGCCTGGTCCATGGGGATCACCGACACGCCCCAGGGCACGCGCGGCTCATGGCCGAACTCTGTCACCAGCAGGGGGTCGATCATCTTGGCCTGGGCCTGATAGGCCTCCAACAGGTCATCCGGGTTCTTGTAGTAGAACTTCGGGTTGGTGCGCAGGTAGTTCAGGAAGGCGGCGAAGTCGCCCTTGAAGCCGGTGCTCTTGATCACCTGCTCCATGCGCGCGTGGATCTCCTTCACCTTCTGCATGCCGATGTCGTGGACCTGCTGCGGGGTCTCGTCGGTGGTGGTGAAGTGCCGCACCAGGTAGGCGTAGTAGGCCTGGCCGTCCGGCAGCGTGGTCACCGCCAGCGCGGTGCGCGCCTTCGGCAGATAAGTGTCGTCGAAGAAGACCTGCAGTTTCTTGAAGGCCGGCATCTCCACCTTGCTGATGCTGTCCTTGGCCTCGGCCTGCATGCCGGCGAAGGTCTTGGCGTCGATGAAGTCCGGCTTCTTCAGGAACGGCGCGTAGAACGGCGTCTTGGTGACGTCATCCACGATGTTGTCGGCGATCTGCTGCGGGATGCGATCCGCCACCACCTTGGGCAGCACCCGCTGCTCCTCCACGCCCTGCTGCATCAGCGCGATGGTCTGGTCCATGTAGGGGCCGAAGGTCTTGAGGCGCGTCAGCCAGTCCTGGTAGTCCTTGAGGTTCTCGAAGCGCAGCGACTGGGTGGCGATGTCGCCGATGGTCTGGATGCCGCCCAGTTGGTTGAGCGGGAACAGGTACTCGTGGAACTTGAAGGAGTCGTTGCCGTCGTCGGCGTTCCACTTGAACAGGTCGTAGCTGATCTTGTCCTGCACGGAGAGGGCGCCGCGGTCGATCATCAGGAGCTCCGCCAGGGCCTGCTGGTCCTCGGCGTGGACCTTCTGGATCGCGGCCATGCTGGCGTCGGGCCACTTGTCGTTGTAGCGGTAGTCGCCCAGGTCCGAGGCATAGAGCGGGTTCTCGCGCATGTTGCGTTCCCACTCCCGGTCGAAGAGCTGGTGCAGGGAAGTGGTCGCGGCGTTATCCGCCGCCAGGGCATAGCCTCCCGGCAGCAGGGTCGACAGGGACAGGGCGAACAGGGACCAATGGCGCAGACTCATGGGACCTCCGATGCGATCAATCTCTCCGCCAGATCGGCGAAGCGTTCCGGTATGGTTTCGACCTCAAGCGATGCATGTCGTTCCGCGAAACCGCGCGCCGCCGCCGTGTAGGCGGGCTCAGCCATCAGTCGCAGGAACTTCTCCCTCATCCCGTCCGGCCCCAAGGCCGGCGCTGCCAGGCCCGCGCCCGCCCGTACCACACGGGTCGACAGCATGCGCTGTTCCATATTGAGCGGCAACAGCAGCAGGGGTTTCCCCGCCAGCAGCGCGGCGCTGATGGTGCCATGGCCCGAATGGCAGATCACCACCTCGGCTTCCGCCACCGCAGCCTTGAGGTCAACAGGTTTTTCCGAGAAGGCCAGGTTGCCGCCGGCGTACTGCTTGGCCATGTCCTCGGCACCCTTGCTCAGATAGATGAGCGTCGGGTGCCCCGCGTCCCGCAGCGTGGTGAGCAGGGAGGGCAGGGTCTTGAAGGGCTTGAGGTAGGCGAACACGCGTCGGCCCTTGAGCGCCGGCCATGCAGGTGCGACGCCCGCATCCTGCTGGGTGGCGCCCCAGTAATCTCCCGCGTCCCGCTCCGGATAGTGATCCAGTTCCCGGAAGGTGAAGAACACCTGGGCTTCCGCATCATATATATCGGCGAGTCGCGCCAAGGGCGGGGTGCCCAGGCCCTGCAGCGCCTGGTTGGCGGTGGCGGTGATCCGGTCTTCCGCCGCCTTGAGCCAGGTGTCGGCCGCGCCGCCGTCGAAGTAAGGCAAGGGCGCGTCGGCCGGTGGGATGCCGAAGCCTGTGCCCAGCACCAGGCGCGGCAGTCCGAGTCCGCGCGCCGCCAGCATGGCGGTGGGGCTGTGATCGAACACCAGCAGCTCCGCTTCCAGGAGCGCGTAGAGCGCGCGCCAGGCGCGCACGCGGCCCGTGAGGTCGCGGGCGGCATGGAAGCCGGTGTTGTGCATCACCTGCGCCAGGCTGCGCGCCGGGTTGAACGGTACCGGTACCGCCTCGGTCTGGTACGGCGCCTGGAACCAGCGGAAGCGTTGCGGGTCCAGCAACTTCTCCGCCGGCAGGCATTCCCGCAGGACGAAGTCCACACGATGTCCGCGCGCCTGCAGCGCTTCCGCCAGCGGCTTCATGCGCGCCACATGTCCCAAGTCCCCGCCCAGCTCCCAGCACATCACGATGTTCGCCACGTCAGCGCTCCCCGGCGAGGCGCGTCACCAGCGCCCGGAACTTCGTGACCGGTGTATCCGGGCGCCAACCCTCGTGGGCCCTGGAGAGCGCCTGGGCTTTCTCCCTGAACGCGGGCTCCGTGAGCACGCGCTCCAGTTTGCCCAGGATGCCCTCGAGCTTCAGCAGCGGTGCCGAGAGCCCGGCGCCGTGTTCCTCCACGCTGCGCGCGATGAGGAACATCTCCAGCTGCCGCGGCAACAGCACCACAGGCTTGCCGGCCAGCAGCATCGCGGCGGTGGTGCCGTGGCCGTTGGTCATCACCGCGGCGTCGCAGTCGCGCGTCACCTGGCTCATGTCCATGAATCCGTCGGCGAAGGCGATGCGCGGACCGGCAAGCTTGGCACGCAGTTCCGCCGCGAGCTTCGGGATGTACACCAGCGCACGATGCGGCCCGCGCGACAACTCCGTGAGCACGGCTTCGAGACTGGGATAGGGCTGGCCATAGAAGAAGATGCACTTGCCGGGAGCATCCGGCCACTGCGGTTCGGCACCGCCCGGACTGGGCAGGGTGCCCCAATACTCCGCATCCCCGCGCAGCGACCGGTAGTTGTCCAGTTCCGGGAAGGTGAAGAGCGCGGGCGCCGCAGCGGCGTAGAGGTCCGCGAGGCGCGGGAGTCGCGGCGCGCCGATGCGCGCGGCGACCGCGTTGGCGCGTTCCAGCGCCAGGGCCTCGCTGCGCTCCAGTACCGCCGGGTCTTCCGGCTCCCAAGTCCGCAGCTCCGGCAGCGGCGACACATCCGGTGGTATGACGAAACCGTTACCGGTGATGACGCAGGGCAGGTCCATGCCACGGGCCGCCAAAAGCGCGGTGGGCGCATGGTCCACCACCAGCACCTCGGTACCCAAGGCCTGGAACAGGGAGCGCCAGGCCCGCACCCGGGCGCAGAGTTCGTCCTCGCGGTTGAAGGCGGTGCCCAGCAGGATCTGCGGGTAGCTGTGCAGGCTCGAACCGCCGCGGGGGAGGAAGTTGGCTGGCGCGGGGTAGAAGGGCATGCCGCTGCCCGCCAGTACCGTCTCGGCGCCCGCCACGTCCCGCGTCGCGAAGCTGACCGTATGACCGTCCTCCTGGAGGGCGCGGGCGAGGGTGAGCATGGGCGCCAAGTGCCCGTATCCTGCCCCCAGTTCCCAGGCCATCAATATCCGTGCCATCCACTACACCTTGGCTGCTCTGAAAATGGGTCT
>DASXYJ010000121.1:0-3372 GCA_036502565.1 Gammaproteobacteria bacterium | reverse complement strand
GATGGCCAGCGACAGGCCGCCGGACCAGCCGGAGAAGTGGCCGAAGGGCGCAACCGCCACGCCGTAGACGAACACGCCGATGACGATGGACGGCGCCGACAGCAGGATGTCGTTGACGAAGCGGATCACCGAAGCCAGCCGGCTCTCACGGCCATACTCGGCGAGCCAGGTACCGGCCATCAGGCCCACCGGGGTGCCGATGAGCACGCCCACGCCGGTGAGCAGCAGCGAACCGATCATGGCGTTGGCCATGCCGCCGCTGGCGCCCGGCGGCGGCGTGTCGGCGGTGAACAGTGTCATGTTGAGGCTCTGCACGCCGTGGCTCACCAGGGTCCACAGCAGCCAGCCCAGCCAGAACAGGCCGAACAGGGTGGCGACCATGGACATACTCAGGTTGAACACGTTGAGGGCGCGGCGGAACAGATAGCGGTTATTGTTGTGCTGGATCATGTCTTCGCCCCCTCGCGGGCGGCCACGCGCACCAGCAGGTACTTGGCGATGGCCAGCACCACGAAGGTCACCAGGAACAGGATCAGGCCCAGCGCGATCAGCGAGGAGGTATAGGTCTCCCCCACCGCCTCGGAGAACTCGTTGGCCAGCGTCGAGGAGATGGTGTTGCCCGGCATGAACAGGGCCTTGCTGATGTCATGGCTGTTGCCGATGACGAAGGTCACCGCCATGGTCTCGCCCAGGGCGCGACCCAATCCGAGCATGATGCCGCCCACCACGCCCACGCGGGTGTAGGGCAGCACCACGCGCCACATGACTTCCCAGGTGGTGCAGCCGATGCCGTAGGCGGATTCCTTCAGCACGATGGGCACCACGTCGAACACGTCGCGCATCACCGAGGTGACGAAGGGGATGACCATGATGGCCAGGATGAGGCCGGCGGTGAACACGCCGATGCCGATGGGCGGGCCCTGGAACAGGCCGCCGATGATGGGCCAATGGCCCAGGTGCTGGGTGATCCAAGGCTGGGCCTTGTCGGCGAACAGCGGAGCGAACACGAACAGGCCCCACATGCCATAGATGATGCTGGGGATGGCCGCCAAGAGCTCGATGGCGGTGCTCACCGGGCGGCGCAGCCAGGGCGGCGCGAGCTCGGTGATGAAGAGCGCGATGCCGAAGCTCACCGGCACCGCGATGATGAGCGCGATGAACGAGGTCACCAGGGTGCCGTAGATGGAGGTCAGCGCCGAGAACTTCTCGCCGACCGGGTCCCAGGTGGTATCGGTGAAGAACTTGAAGCCGAAGGTATGGAAGGCCGGCCAGGCCTTGTAGATCAGCAGGCCGATGATGGCCAGGATCAACGCCAGCACCGTCAGGGCGGCGATCTGGGTGAGGGTCTTGAACACCAGGTCCGCGGCGTTATCGCGCCAGCGCGTGTTGTGCGTGTTGCCGCTCACAGTGGTTCGGGCCCCTGTTTCTACGATCTCTTCTGACAACACGTGCTCACCGGTGCGGTTACGGGGTCGGGGCGCCAAGCCGCCGGGACACCGTCACATGACCGGGCTCCCCGCCTGTCTGGTCGGGGCAGTCTAGGGGGGAAATATGGCACAAATATGACAAGCGGGGCATCCGGACTATCCCCGCCCGGATCTGCCCGGGGTCCGGACCGGCGATTTTTTGACCAAGCGCTCCGCTCAGGTAACGGCCCGATTCAATCCAGGCCGAAGCGGCGTGTCAGCCGGGACTTCGCCCACTGGGTCAGCGCGATATAGCCGACCATGATCAGCGGGATCACCGCGAGGTAGGACATGGGCACCGGCACCATGCCGAAGCCGTGGGCCAGACTGCTGAAAGGCAGCCACAGGCCGACGATGCATACCGCGACGGTGGTGAGCAGCAGCGGCCAGCTCGGCCAGCTCTGCAGGAACGGCACCTTGCCGGTGCGGATCACATGCACGATCAGCGCCTGGCTCACCAGGGATTCGACGAACCAGCCGGTCTGGAACAGCTTCTCGTCATGCGCCGTGTCGAACACATACCAGAGCAGGGCGAAGGTTATGACGTCGAACAGTGAGCTGATGGGGCCGATGAACCACATGTAGCGCTTGATGGTGTGCATGTCCCACTGGCGCGGCTTCTCCAGGTACTCCGGGTCCACGTTGTCGGTGGGCATGGCGGTCTGGGAAAAGTCATAGAGCAGGTTGTTCACCAGCACCTGGATCGGCGCCATGGGCACGAAGGGCAGGAACACGCTGCCGATCAGCACGCTGAACATGTTGCCGAAGTTCGAGCTGGCGCCCATGCGGATGTACTTGATGATGTTGCCGAAGACCTTGCGACCCTCCAGCACGCCCTCTTCCAGCACCAGCAGGTTCTTCTCCAGCAGGATGATGTCCGCGGATTCCTTGGCGATGTCCACCGCCGTGTCCACGGAGATACCCACGTCCGCGGCCTTCAGGGCCGGCCCGTCGTTGATGCCGTCGCCCAGGAAGCCCACCACGTGGCCGCGGCGATGCAGGGCGCGGATCACCCGCGCCTTCTGCTGCGGCGAGAGCTTGGCGAACACCGAAGTCTTCTCCGCCGCCTCGGCCAAGGCCTCATCGTCCATGGCCTCCAGGTCCTTGCCCAGCAGCAGGTCGGAGACCTCCAGGCCCACCTCGGAGCAGATCTTGCGGGTCACGGTCTCGTTGTCGCCGGTGAGCACCTTCACCGCCACACCATAGTGGTGCAGCTTGGCGATGGCCTCGCCAGCGCTCTCCTTGGGCGGATCCAGGAAGGCGATGTAGCCCAGCAGCACCATGTCCTTCTCGTCGGCGATGCTGTAGGCGCGCTTGGGCTCGATGCTCTCCTTGTAGGCCACGGCGATGACGCGGAAACCGTCCTCGTTCAGGGCCAGGGTGACGTCCTTCAGGCGCAGCAGGTCCTCAGGCACCAGGTTCTCGATCTCACCCGCGATCTCGGCGCGGTTGCAGATGCTGAAGATCTCCTCCACCGCACCCTTGACGATGATGACGTGACGCTCCTCCTCTTCTTCCACCACCACCGACATGCGACGGCGCTGGAAATCGAAGGGGATCTCATCGACCTTGCGGTAGTTCTCCTCCGGATGCAGGTCGGCATACATGTCGACCTTCTCCAGCACTGCCACGTCCAGGAGGTTGCGCAGGCCGGACTGGTAGTAGCTGTTGAGGAAGGCGAACTCCAGCACCCGCTCGCTCTCGTTGCCGTGGATGTCCACGTGCTTCTCCAGGAACACCTTGTCCTGGGTGAGGGTGCCGGTCTTGTCGGTGCACAGCACGTCCATGGCGCCGAAGTTCTGGATGGCGTCCAGGCGCTTGACGATGACCTTCTTGCGCGACAGGAACACCGCCCCCTTTGCCAGGGTGGAAGTGACAATCATCGGCAGCATTTCCGGGGTCAGGC
>DASXYJ010000120.1:0-17604 GCA_036502565.1 Gammaproteobacteria bacterium | reverse complement strand
CAGGTCGATGCGGTTGGCGGCGAGCCGGTCGCGGAAGCGCAGGAACACCTCCACGTCGAAGAAGTACTGGGTGATGGCGCGGGTGGCTCCCGCCTCCATCTTGCGCTTGAGGTTGTCCAGGTCCGCTTGGGGGCTGACCGCCTCCGGATGCACCTCCGGGTGCGCGGCCACGCTGATCTCGAAATCGGCGATGCGCTTCAGGCCCGTCACCAGCTCCGCGGCGTTGGCGTAACCCTCCGGATGGGGCTGAAACACGCTTTCCCCATCCGGCGGGTCACCACGCAAGGCCACGATGTGGCGCACCCCGGCCTGCCAATAGCGGCGCGCCACTTCATCTATCTCGGCACGGGTGGAGCCGACGCAGGTGAGATGGGCGGCGGGACGCAGCTTGAGGCGGCGCTGGATGGCCACCACCGTGTCATGGGTACGTTGGCGGGTGCTGCCACCGGCGCCGTAGGTGACGGAGACGAAGCGCGGCGCGAGCGGCGCCAGGCGCTCCAGCGCCTGCCACAGCTTGTTCTCCATCTCCGGGGTGCCCGGCGGGAAGAACTCGAAGGAGACGCCCGGCACCAGCGGGAAGGCGCGACGGTCCCAGGGCGTGGTGAGTGAATTCATGTGTCTCGACGCTGCCGCTGCATGGATCACTCCGGCTTTCCGGGAGCCGGAAAGCAGAAGACCTGCTCAGCTTGGGACCGTCTTAGGAGACGGGAGCTAAAGCAGGTCCATACGGGCATACCGCTTTAGCTGCATTTATAGAGCGCCCGCAAGCTGAGACTCAAATCGGCGCTATGGGATAACTATCTGATATCCAAGCTTAAGTGTCAATCCTTGGGGCTTCACGCCCGCTTCAGGTTCTTGAGGTGCCGCCATATCCACCAAGCCGCGCCGGCCAGGATGACCAACGCGATCACCTCGTCGAAGCGATGGAAATACACGCCCAGGGTGTCCCAGTGCTCACCCAGGCTCTGCCCCACCCAGGCCAGGGCCCAGCACCAGATCAGGGAACCGATGAAGGTATAGGCCACGAATTTGGCCAGCGGCATGCGTGCCACGCCTGCCGGGAAAGCGATGAAGGTGCGCACTACCGGCAGCAGTCTTCCGACGAAGATGGTGATGTCGCCATGGCGGGCGAACCAGCGGTCCGCCAAGTCCAGGTCGTGATCGGAGATCAGCAGATAACGGCCATAGCGTTGCACCAAGGGCCGGCCGCCGAAGAGCCCCACGTAGTACGCCACCAGCGAACCCAGCACGCAGCCGACCGCGCCCGCCAGTGCCACGCCCCAGAGCGTGAGCTGGCCCTTGAACACCAGGTAACCGGCGAAGGGCATGATGAGCTCAGAGGGCAGCGGGATGCAGGCGCTCTCGATGCCCATGAGCAACACCACGCCCGCATAGCCCAAGGCGCTGAGGGTGCCGATGATGAACGCGGCGACCGCCGCTAGCAGCTTGCCGAGCATCAGGTCTGGTCGTGCCGGGTGGCGGGACGGAACTCACCGAGCTTCAAGCGCAGGCCGAGTTCCACGGTGCGGTCCGGGGGGATCTGGTAGAAGTCCGTGGCACGGATGGCGTTGCGGGACATGAAGGCGAACAGGTTCTCGCGCCAGCCGGCCATGGACGGCCAATGCTTGGTGGAGACCAGGGTCTCGCGGCCGAGGTAATAGGTGACGGTCTCGGGGTCGATGCTGAGACCGTAGTCCCTGGCGCGGCGGAAGGCCTGGGGGATGTTCGGTATCTGCATGAAGCCGTAATGCACCATGACCCGGTAGAAGCCCAGCTCCAGCTTCTGGATTTCCAAGCGCTGGGTCGGGTGCACGAAGGGCACGTCATCCGTCAGCACTGTGAGCAGCACGATCTGCTCGTGCAGAACCTGGTTGTGCTCCAGGTGGTGCTGCAGCATGGGCGGCGTGCCCAGGTTCGGCGCGGTCATGAAGATGGCGCTGCCGCGCACGCGCATGGGCTTCTCGCGGCGGATGTGGGCCAGGAACTCGTCCAGGGGCTCGGTGTTGGCGCGCAGCCGGTCGATGAGGTTGGAGCGGCCTGTGCTCCAGGTGGCCATGATGATGAAGCCGATCACGCCCACCAGCAGCGGCAACCAGCCGCCATCCCAGATCTTGAAGATGTTGGCGGTGAAGTACATGAGGTCCACTACCAGGAAGCACAGGGTCAGCGAGTACACGGCCGGACGCGGCCAATGCCAGCGATCCCGCTCCACGAAGAACATCAGGATCGAGGTCACCACCATGGTGGAGCTCACCGCCACGCCGTAAGCCGTCGCCAGGTTGTCGGAGGTGCGGAAGCCCAGCACGATGGCGATGGTGGCCACCATCAGGATCCAGTTCAGGGCCGGGATGTAGATCTGGCCCTTCTCGTCCACGGAGGTCCGGATGATGGTGAGGCGCGGGCTCTGGCCGAACTGGATGGCCTGGCCCATCAGCGAGAAGGCGCCTGAGATCACCGCCTGGGAGGCGATCACCGCCGCGGCGGTGGCGATGGCGATCATGGGATACAGGAACCAGCGGGGCGACAGGCTGTAGAAGAGCTGCGCGGCCGGCTGGTCAGGATGGGAGATCAGCATGGCGCCCTGGCCGAAGTAGTTCAGCATCAGCGCCGGCATGACGAAGGCGAACCAGGCGAGGCGGATCGGCGCGCGGCCGAAGTGGCCGAGGTCGGCGTACAGGGATTCGGCGCCGGTGACGCAGAGGAACACCGCGCCCAGCACCACGATGTCGGCGAAGCCGTGGTGGAAGATGAAGCCCAGCGCATAGGCCGGGTTGATGGCCGCCAGCACGCCTGGATACATCAGGATGGCGCGCAGGCCGAGGAAGCCGATGACCGCGAACCACAGCGCGCACACCGGGCCGAACACCAGGCCCACCCGGGCGGTGCCGCCGCGCTGGAATATGAACAGCGCCACCAGGATGACCACGGTGATGGCGATGATCACGTCGCGCGGGAACGCCGAGCCCACCTGCAGGCCTTCCACCGCGCTCAACACCGAGATGGCGGGCGTGATCATGCCATCGCCGTAGAGCAGTGCCGCGCCGAAGATGCCGAGCGCGATGAGGACGCGCGAGCGGCGGGTGGTGCGGCGCCAGGGATCGAGCAGGGCCAGCAGCGCCATCACGCCGCCCTCGCCCTTGTTGTCGGCACGCAGTACGAACACCTGGTACTTCAGGCACACGATGATGACCAGGGACCAGAACACCAGCGACAGCACGCCGAGCACGGTCTCGGGGGTCGCCACCAGGCCGTTGGCCGAGGAGAAGGAACTGCTCAGGGCATACAGTGGGCTGGTACCGATGTCGCCGAACACGACGCCGAGTGCGCCCAGGCTGAGCGCATAGAGACGTTTGCGGTCCATGCCGGCATCGGGGGTGTTGCCGCTGCGGCGACTGGCGTGATGGCTGTGCATAGCTCGCGTGTGGTTCTTGGTACGTCGCCCCAAAACAGCACCGGCCGGCGCTCGAAGCCGCCAGCCGGTCAGGGTATTCTAGTTGTGATTAGGTCAATGGAATCAAGGACTTCAGTACAACCCCGGCTTCAGGGGCGCGAGATTATACTCCAAAGCCGGAACCACACGGCTTAACGGATCTCAGATGGGCTACTGGACCGTGACGTCCCGCAGCACCCCCACCACCACCCCCTCGATGATGAGTTCGCGGCTGCGCGAATCCACCACGATGGGCTGGAAGGCGGGATTCTCGGGCAAGAGGTGCACTTCGGCCCCCTGCATGCGGTAACGCTTCACGGTCACCTCATCCCCCAGGCGGGCCACCACGATCTGGCCGTTCCTGACCTCGGGATTGCGGTTCACGGCCACCAGATCGCCATCCAGGATGCCGGCGTCGCGCATGCTCATGCCGCGCACGCGCAGCAGATAGTCGGGTTTGGGCTTGAACATGCGCGGGTCGACGCGGACCCGGCCTTCGAGATGCTGTTCAGCGAGGATAGGACTGCCCGCCGCCACCCGGCCCACTACCGGGAGACCGGGAGGATCGGTAATGCGAATTCCCCGGGCAGCGCCGGGCAGTAAGGTAATCATACCCTTTCGGGCGAGAGCTCGGAGATGTTCCTCAGCCGCATTGGCAGATTTAAATCCAAGCGTCTCGGCGATCTCGGCGCGCGTGGGCGGCATGCCGGTATCGTCGATAACCTCTTGAATCAATTCAAGAACTTCTTGCTGCCGCGGCGTGATCTTATCCATGGAGCGAGTCCCGCCTTACCCTGGGTAAAAATACAGGTAATGTAATTATATACAGGGCCTAACGCTTTGCAAGCCCTAAAAAATCCAGCAGCTCCACAGCTCTGTGCGACGCACCCTGGGCCGGTCATAGGGGCTGACGGCAATCTATTTATATTCCTTGACACGTATATGAATGTAAAAGTATGTTTAGGCGATGGAATCGTCTTTCACCATCGTCGCTGAACCCAACCGCCGAGCCATCCTGAGCCTGTTGGCTGCCTCGGAGCGCAGCGTGGGCGAGATCGAGCGCCAGCTGCAGATGCCCCAGACCTCCGTCTCCAAGCACCTGCGGGTGCTGCGCGAGGCTGGGCTGGTGGAGTCGCGGGTGGACGCCCAGCGGCGCGTCTACCGCCTCCGCCCCGAGCCGCTCCAGGAACTGGATGCCTGGCTCGACCCCTTCCGGCGTTTCTGGTCCACCCATGTGGACGCCCTGGAACGGCATCTGGAACATATGGAAACGGGTACCAAGAAAGGAAACCAGCGATGAACGAGCGACGCCGGGACTATCAAGCAGGCCCCGCCTCCGACGCCGAGATCCGCAAGCACGGCGACCAATGGACCCTGGTCTTGGTGCGCAAGCTGCGCCAGCCGCCGGCCATGGTGTGGCGAGCCCTCACCGATCCCGCCGAACTGTCGCAGTGGGCGCCCTTCGATGCCGACCGTAACCTGGCGGAAGTGGGACCCGTGAAGCTCGCCACCGTCGCCATGCCCGACGCGCCGGCCGCCGCTTCCCTGGTGAAGCGGGCCGAAGCGCCGCGCCTGCTCGAATACACCTGGGGCGGCAACGACCTGCGCTGGCAGCTGGAAGCGGCGGGCGGCGGCACGCGTCTCACCCTCTGGCACAACATCGACCGTGGCTTCATCGCCTGGGGTGCCGCCGGCTGGCATCTCTGCCTGGACGTGCTGAACAAGTTCGTCTCCGGCCAAGCCATCGGCCGCGTGGTCGGCGCCGAAGCCATGGACTTCGGCTGGCAACGCCTGGTCCAGGAATACGCGCAGCTGCTCGGTGTCGACGCCAACTGGCCGCCGAAGAAAGCCTAAGGAGATAGAGAGCCATGAACATCCTGCTTTGGGTCCTGCAGATCCTGCTGGCATTGCACACCGCAATGGGTGCGGTGTGGAAACTCTCCAACTCCGACAAGGTCGTGGCCTCCTTGCGCGGCATCCCCCGCCGAGCCTGGCTCGTCATCAGCGCCATCGAGCTGCTCTTGAGCGCGGGATTGATATGCACGGCCTTCCCCTCTCTCGCCATCCTCGTCCCCATCGCTGCGGCCTGCGTGACGGTCGAGATGCTCTGCTTCATCGGCTTGCACTTGTACAAAGGTTTCGCCGCTGTACGCGGGCCCATGCTGTACTGGCTGGTGGTCGTCCTCCTCGCCGCCGGCATCGTCTACGGCCGGCTGGCCGTGGGCTGAGAGAGGTAGGGCATGAAGAAGCGCGCGCCGCCGAGCGGGAGCTCCGCCTCCCACCTGATCGACAGCAGGATCGAGGGACTCGAGGATTGGCGGGGAGAGACGCTGGCCAGGCTGCGCGCTCTGATAAAGCAAGCCGACCCCGAGGTAGTCGAGGAATGGAAATGGGGCATCCCGGTATGGTCCCACGACGGGATCATCTGCACCGGCGAGATCTACAAGGACAAGGTAAAGACCACTTTCGCCAAGGGCGCTTCACTGAAGGATGCCGCTGGCCTGTTCAATTCCAGCCTCGGTGGCGGCACCCGTCGCGCCCTCGACTTCCAGGAAGACGAGAAAGTGAAAGCAATGGCGTTCAAGGCGCTGATCCGCGAAGCCGTGAAGCTGAACACCTCCAAGGCCCAGGCCTCGAAGCGGACTAAGAAGCGCTGATCCCTGCGCTGCGGGCCTCCTCCCAAGCATCCACCGCCCGGGCCATGGCTTGCACGCCCTGATGCAGGCTATGCAGAGCCGCCGGGCGTTCACCGGCCATGAGCTGATCGAAGCCCTTCTCCACCAAGCCTTCCTGGGACCCCAGTACCCCTTCCCTCAGCAGTTGGAAGTAGGCACGCGACAAGGCATGCAGGCACTGCTCCACCTGGGGTGCCTCGAGGCCGGATTCCGTGAACACCAGTGCACAGACCGCCAAGGGCGCGGACTCGAGACTGGCCTGGGGCGAAGCCTCATTGGGCAGCGGTTGCTGCAGATAGGCATGGGTGAGGGCCGTGACGGTACCGAGCAGGGCCAGCATGCAAGGCATGTCGTTGTAGAGATGCGGATCGCCGCGTTGCGCCGCCACCTCCGCCGCCGCCTGCAAGGCAGGCGCCGCCAACAACTCATATTCCAGCGGCGTGATGAGCCCGCCGATGGCGCCCTGCCCGCTCATCTACCCACTTCGTTGGATATCATGACCTCTGTCTCCTGCATGGCAGCAGCGGTCCATTCCTCCACCGCCGGGTGGTGCAGCGCCGCTTCCGCGTAAGCCTGGGCCACCGGGTCCAGCGGCACGCTGTAAGTGACGAAGCGCCCCGCCACCGGGATGTACATGGCGTCGGCGATGCTGAACTTGCCGAACAACCAGGGCCCGCCCCGGCCGTGCTCGGCGCGGCAATCGCGCCACAGGGCCTGCACCCGGTCTATCTCCTTCTGGATCTCGGGGCTGATGGGCACCTTGCGGCCCTTGGCGCGGCAGTTATAGGGCATGGCGCTGCGGATGGCGGTGAAGCCGGAATGCATCTCGGCGCTCACGGAACGCGCCAGGGCGCGTGCTTCTGCCTGCTTGGGCCAGAGCTCGGCCTCGGGGAAGAGTTCCGCCAGATACTCGCAGATGGCCAGGGAATCCCACACCGTGACGGTGCCGTGCTTCAGCACCGGCACCTTGCCGGAAGGCGCATGCTTCAGCAGCTCTTCCTTGTAGCCGTGCACGTAGAGCGGCACGCGGGTCTCGCTGAAAGGCACCTGCAGGTGCTTCAGCGCGAGCCAAGGCCGCAACGACCAGGACGAATAGGCCTTGTTGCCTATGATCAGTTCGAACTTTTCCATCCCCTCCCCTACACGAAGACTTACAGCTACCTGTTTACTGTGGACATATCCGGATATCGATTGCCAGCGGCGACACCCATGGGGAAGACCGCATCGATGCGCGCCAACTCGTCATCGCCGAGCGACAGGGAGACCGCCGCGGCGTTCTCCTCCAGGTACTTGCGGTGCTTGGTGCCGGGGATCGGCACGATGTCTTCGCCCTGGGCCAGCACCCAGGCCAGCGCCACCTGTGAGGGCTTGGCCTTGTGGTCGGCCGCGATCCGCTCCACCTGGGCCACCACGTCCAGGTTCTTCTGGAAGTTCTCACCCTTGAAGCGCGGCATGTTGCGGCGCCAATCGTCCGCCGCCAGGTCCTCGTAGCTCTTGATGGTGCCGGTGAGGAAGCCGCGCCCGAGGGGGCTGTAAGCCACGAAACCGATGCCCAGCTCCCGCAGCGTGTCCAGGAAACCCTCCTCGGGATCGCGGGTCCAGAGGGAATACTCCATCTGCAGGGCGCTGATGGGATGGATCTTGTGGGCACGGCGGATGGTGCCGGTGGCGGCCTCCGAGAGACCCAGATAACGCACCTTGCCTTCCTTCACCAGGTCCGCCATGGCGCCGACGGTGTCCTCGATGGGCGTGTCCTTGTCGACGCGATGCTGATAGTAGAGGTCGATGTGGTCGACGCCGAGCCTCTGCAGCGAGGCCTCG
The DNA here is from genome assembly GCA_036502565.1 of Gammaproteobacteria bacterium. GTDB lineage: Bacteria > Pseudomonadota > Gammaproteobacteria > Natronospirales > REEB76 > DASUBN01. The sequence goes on along the minus strand of DASXYJ010000120.1, from coordinate 9,678 downwards.
CAGCAGGCGCGCACGTATTCAGGCCGCCCGTTCACCCCCAGGAACTTGCCGTCGGCGGTACGCTGGTTGCCGAACTTGGTGGCGACGATGAACCGGTCGCGCTTGCCCTTGATGGCGCGGCCCACCAGCTCCTCGTTGGTGAAGGGGCCGTACATGTCCGCCGTATCCAGGAAGTCGATGCCGAGGTCCAGGGCGCGGTGGATGGTGGCGATGGATTCCTGCTCGCCCTGCCCGCCCTTGTAGAAGTCGGACATCCCCATGCAGCCCAGGCCCTGGGCGGATACGCTGAGGCCTTGGGAACCGAGCTTGCGGCGTGGCATGGACATGGCGGGCCTCCTGGCGGTGATGGCCGCCGGCGCGACGCGCGGCGGGGCTCAGAGTGTGAGCGTGCGGCCGGACTTGAGCAAGTCGGCGAATGCCTGAGGCGTTAGCGGTTTGCTGAACAGGTAGCCCTGCATGCCCTCGCAGCCGTGGGTACGCAGGAACTCCCACTGGGCGCGGGTCTCCACTCCCTCCGCCACCGCCACCACCTTGAGGTTGCGGGCCATGCCGATGATGGCGGCCACGATGGCGGCGTCGTCCACGTCCAGGTCGATGTCTCGCACGAAGGACTGGTCGATCTTGAGCTTGTCCAGGTGGAAACGCCGCAGGTAACTGAGGCTCGAATACCCGGTGCCGAAGTCATCGAGGGCCAGCTGCACGCCCAGGTCGTCCAGGCGGCCGATGATGCCCGCCACCTCGCGGGAGTCGTGCATCACCGCGCTCTCGGTGAACTCCAGCTCCAGCCAGCGCGGCTCGAGGCCGGTCTCGGCGAGGATGGTGGAGATGGTATCCGCCATGTTGCGGCGGTTGAACTGGATGGCCGAGAGGTTCACCGCCATGCTGATGGGCGGCAGGCCCAGGCTCTGCCATTCGCGGTTCTGGCGGCAGGCCTCGCGCAGCACCCACTCGCCCACCTGGCCGATCATGCCGCTGCTCTCCAGCACCGGCACGAACACCGAGGGCGGCACGTGCTCGTGCTGGCGCTGCCAGCGCAGCAGCGCCTCGACGCCCATGATCTTGCCGGTGCGCAGGTCCACCTGCGGCTGGTACTCGAGCCGGAACTCCTGGCGCTCGATGGCCTGGCGCAGGCTGCCTTCCAGGGACAGGCGCTCGTAGGCGCGGGTGTTCATCTCCGGCGTGAAGAACTGGAAGTTGAAGCGACCGTTCTCCTTGGCGTGGTACATGGCGGCGTCGGCGTTGCGGATCAGCTCGTCGATGTCGTCGGCGTCATCCGGGAACAGGCTGATGCCGATGCTGGGGGTGACGTGCAGCTCGTACTCGCCGATGCGGGTGGGTTTGGCCACTGCCTCCTGCAGCTTCTCCGCCACCCGCGCCACCGCCGGCGGGTCGTTGCAGTCGCGCAGGATCAGCAGGAACTCGTCGCCGCCCTGGCGGCTGATGGTGTCGCTGTCGCGCATGCACTCGCGAAGGCGCGTGGCCACGGCCTTGAGCAGCTTGTCGCCGGTCTCGTGGCCGAGCGAATCGTTCACGGTCTTGAAGCGGTCGAGGTCGAGATACATGACCGCGAGCTTGCCGCCACGGCGGCGCGCATCGTGCATGGCCTGGCCCAGCCGGTCGCGCAGCAAGGCGCGGTTCGGCAAGCCGGTGAGGCTGTCGTAGTGGGCGAGCTGGTAGACCTGGGCTTCGGCGCGCTTGCGCTCGGTGATGTCGGAGATCACGCCGTCGAAGTAGATGGGGGCACCGTCCTCGTCCTTGACGGTGGTGGCGCTGTTGACGGCGAAGAAGCGGGTGCCGTCCTTGCGCTGGTACTCCACTTCCTCGTTGCGGTAGTGGCCGCGGTCGTCCAGCAGCTGGGTGAGTTCCTGGCGGCGGCGCGGGTTGGCGTAGAGGATGGGACCCGCCACGTTCATGAGCTCGGCGGCGCTGTGGTAGCCGAACATGCGCGCCAGCGCCTCGTTGGCGTAGATCATGCCCTTGTCGGGTGTGCTGCGGTAGATGCCGTCGGCGATGTTGCCGGTGATGGAGGACAGCATCTGCTCCTGCTCGCGCAGGGAATCGGTCATGCGCGCGGCGAGCTTCAGGGCCCGCGAACGGGTCAGCCCCAGATTCAGCACCAGCAGCGTCACCGGCACGCTCACCATGAAGCCGGCCAGCAGGATCAGCACCGCGATCCAGGCCACACCCGGTTCCTCGGCGAAGCTCAGGCGCCAGTTGCGGCCGCCCACCGCCAGGGTGGTGGTGTAGGTGGCGTGGTAGTGCGCCATGCGCTGCCACCAGTGGCCCGTCTCCTCGATGGCGCCGCCGCCGTTGTCGAAGATCACGGCATCCGCCCCCTGCAGGGAGGTGTCCTCGATGCGCACGTCCATGTTGACGCCGCTGGGAAGCACGCGGGTGGTGACGACCTTGTCCATGGGCAGTATCTCGGCGAGCCAGCCGTACAAGGCCGCCCTGCGCTTCGCCGGCGTCGATGCGTCCTCACCGTTGCGGTACAGGGCCCGCACCGCCACCACGCCGCGCTGCAGTTTGCCGTCCACGTCGCGCAGGTCGAGGGGCTTGCTCAAGGCCAGGGTGCCGGTATCGCGCGCCTGGTCCAGCACACCCTGGTTCATCTCGGCGTGGCAGGGGTTGAACCCCCGCAGGTACCGCACGGTGCTGCGGGGCGCCGTGTAGGTGATGGGACAGTAGTAGTCGTGCCGCTCGGCGGGAGTGATGGTGAAGTCCGGCGCCCCGTCGGCGCGGGTCTGGGCCAGGAAGCGCGGCAACTCCGCGTCCCGCACGTAGCTCAGGTACTGGTAGCTGGAGATGCCGGGATACTTGCTGTCGACGTCGATGGTGTCGTTGAACTGCTGCCAGCTCTTGCGGGTGATGTGCCCGCCGTTGCTGACGAACAGCCCCGCCCCGGCATCCAGCACCGCCTCATAGCGGGCGAAGCGGGCGTTGATGGTGTTGGCGACTTCCTCGGCGTAGCTGGTGAAACGCGCCTGATGCGCGACCGCCTCGTTGTTGAGGGTGACGCGATAGATGATGGCAGTAAGCAGCAGTGCGCTGGCGAGGACCGCCAGGGCCACGAGATAACTGCCACGCACGCTGCCCAGCGTCCTGCCGGCGCGCCTGATCCCCATCCCTTGGCCCCTTCAAAAAACCGAGTCCGAGTGGGTCTTCTTTTAACATATACAGACCCCTTGGGACCACTGTCCCACGGGTCCAGGGTGGCGATTAATTGAGCAGCCCGCGCAGACAGCGGGCATTCAGCACTCGGTGACGTTCACCGCGAGACCTCCTAGGGAGGTCTCTTTATAGATGCTGCGCATGTCGTTACCGGTCTGCCGCATGGTGGCGATGACCTGGTCCAGGGACACCCGGTGTTGGCCGTCTCCATGCATGGCCAGGCGCGCGGCATTGATGGCTTTCACCGAGCCCATGGCGTTGCGCTCGATGCAGGGGATCTGCACCAACCCGCCCACCGGATCGCAGGTGAGCCCCAGGTTGTGTTCCATGCCGATCTCGGCGGCGTTCTCGATCTGGGCGTCGCTGCCTTCCATCGCCGCGACGATGCCGGCGGCGGCCATGGAGCAGGCCACTCCCACTTCGCCCTGGCAACCCATCTCGGCGCCGGAGATGGAGGCGTTCTGCTTGTAGAGGATGCCCATGGCGGCGGCGGTAAGCAGGAAGCGCAGCACCCCCTCCTCGTCCGCGCCTTCCACGAACTTCATGTAGTAATGCAGCACCGAGGGGATGATGCCGGCCGCGCCGTTGGTGGGTGCCGTGACCACGCGGCCCCCGGCCGCGTTCTCCTCGTTAACCGCCAGGGCCCAGAGGTTCACCCAGTCCATGGCATCCAGCGCCGTGGTCTTCTTCTGCGCGGCGAGGCGCGCGTGCAGGATCGGCGCGCGGCGGATGACCTTGAGGCCGCCGGGCAGCTCGCCGCCCTCGCGCATGCCGCGGGTGGCACAGGCCTTCATGACTTCCCAGATCCTGATGAGGCCGGCGCGGGTCTCGGCCTCGGGGCGCCAAGCCTTCTCGTTGGCCAGCATCAGCTGCGGGATGCTCAATCTGTGCTTGGCGCAGAGCGCCAGCAACTCATCGCCGGAGCTGAAGGGATACGGCAGCTTCACCGCCGCCGCCGCGGCATCGCCTTCCATCTCGCTGCTGCGCACGATGAAGCCGCCGCCGATGGAATAGAACTCGTCGGTGAAGAGCGTCTGCTTGGCCGCATCCAGTGCGGTGAAGCGCAGGCCGTTGGAATGCTTCGGCAGCACTTGGTCCCGATGGAACAGGAGATCCAGGGCTTCATCGAAAGGGATCTCACGCTTCCCAAGCAGCTTGATCATGGCGGTCTTGCGGATGTAGTTGAGCCGCTCCGCGATGCTGTCCGGGTCCACGCCATCCGGCGTCTCGCCTTCCAGGCCCAGCAGGATCGCCCGGTCGGTGCCATGTCCCTTGCCGGTGAGGGCCAGGGAGCCATAGAGCTGCACGACGACTTGCGCGGTCTTGTCGAAGAGCTGTTTCTCTTCCAGGTCCAGCAGGAACTGGCGCGCCGCGCGCATGGGTCCGACGGTGTGGGAGCTGGAAGGTCCCACGCCGATCTTGAACATGTCGAAGACGCTTATGGCCATGTGGGGTTCAGTCTTCCTTCAGCGACAAGAGGCTGGCGTTGCCACCCACGGCCGCGGTGTTGATGGTGACGGTGCGCTCGGTGGCGAAGCGCAGCATGTAATGCGGGCCACCAGCCTTGGGGCCGGTGCCGGAGAGGCCTTGGCCGCCGAAGGGCTGCACGCCCACCACCGCGCCGATCATGTTGCGGTTGATGTAGACGTTGCCGACGCGGATGCGCTTCTGGATGTACTGGGCCTGGCTGTCGATACGGGAATGGATGCCGAGCGTCAGGCCATACCCCGTGGCATTGATGCTGTCGATCACGTGATCGAGCTCACTAGCCTTGAAGCGGATGATGTGCAGCACCGGGCCGAACACTTCGCGCTTGAGGATGCTCAGGTCCGGCAGCTCCACCGCCATGGGGGTCACGTAGGTGCCGTGGGGATACTCGGGGGGCGGCGCCAGTTCCTTCACGACCTTGCCCTGGGTCTTGATCCAGGCCTTATGCTCATCCAACTGCTGCTTGGCGGCCTTGTCGATGACCGGACCCACGTCCGCGTCCAGATAAGCCGGGTCGCCGATGCGCAGCTCGTCCATGTAGCCCGAGAGCACCTCCACCACGCGGTCGGCGATCTCTTCCTGCACGAACAGTACTCGCAGGGCCGAGCAACGCTGGCCGGCGCTGTTGAAGGCGCTCGCCACCACGTCCAGCACCACCTGCTCCGCCAGGGCGGAGGAATCCACGAGCATGCAGTTCTGGCCGCCGGTCTCGGCGATCAGCACCGGGATGATGCCGTCGCGGTCGGCGAGGGTCTTGTGGATGGTCTTGGCGGTCTCGGTGGAACCGGTGAAGGCCACGCCGGCGATGCGCGCATCCGCCACCGCATGCTGACCCACCACGGAACCGCGGCCGGGGATGAAGTTCAGCACGCCGCCGGGGATACCGGCCTCGTGCATCAAACGCACGGCCTGTGCGCCGATGAGCGAAGTCTGCTCCGCGGGCTTGGTCAGCACCGCGTTACCGGCGGCGAGTGCCGCCGCAACCTGGCCAGTGAAGATCGCCAGCGGGAAGTTCCAGGGGGAGATGCAGACGAACACACCGCGACCCTGCAGCCACAGCTCGTTCGATTCGCCCGTGGGACCAGGCATGGTCCGGGGCTTGCCGAAATCTTCCTCGGCGCGCTCGGCGTAGTAGCGCAGATAATCCACCGCTTCGCGCACTTCCGAGACCGCATCCGGGATGGACTTGCCGGCTTCGCGCACGCAGAGCGCCATCAGCTCCGCCGTATGCACTTCAAACAGGTCGGCGGCCTTGCGCAGGATACGGGCCCGCTCCATGGGAGAGGTGGCATCCCAGGCGGGCTGCGCCGCCACCGCCACATCCACCGCCTGGCGGATCACCTTGTCGTCCGCCTCGCGGATGATGCCCACGGCTTCGCGGTTATCCAAGGGATTCAGCGAAGGCTTCTCTTTTCCGGACAGGACCTTGCCGCCCACGATGGGCGCCGCGATCCACTCGCGCTTGAAGGCCTTCTCCATCTCGATCGAGAGTGCGGCCAGCTTCTGTTCGTCCGCCAGGTTCACGCCGCAGGAGTTGGGGCGCCAGGGGCCATAGATGTCTTTCGGCAGCGGGATGCGCGGGTGCGGCTTCACCGTGAGTGCGGCTACTTCCGCCACCGGGTCGGCGATGATGGCCTCCACCGGCACCTTCTCGTCGATGATGCGGTTCACGAAGGAGGTGTTGGCGCCGTTCTCAAGGAGACGGCGCACCAGGTAAGGCAGCAGGTCCTCGTGGCTGCCCACCGGCGCGTATACGCGGCAGTTGAGCTTGAGCTTGTCCGGGCCGACCACCTCGTCGTATAGCTCCACGCCCATGCCATGCAGGCGCTGGAACTCGAAACCCAGGTCCCCGCCCGCCATCTGCATGACGCTGGAGAGGGTCTGGGCGTTGTGGGTGGCGAACATGGGATACAGGGCGTCGCGGTTGCCGAGCATCTTGCGGGCGCAGGCGAGGTACGAGACGTCGGTGCTGGCCTTGCGGGTGAATACCGGGTAACCCTCGAGGCCGCGCTCCTGGCCGCGCTTCACCTCGCTGTCCCAGTAGGCGCCCTTCACCAGGCGCACCGGGATGCGGCGCTTGCCGCTCTTGGCGAGAGCGATCAGCCAGTCGATGACCTTGTAGGCACGCTTCTGGTAAGCCTGCACCGCGAGGCCGAAGCCTTCCCAGCCCTCGAGCTTGGGGGAACGGTACACGGCTTCAATGATGTCCAGGGAGATGTCGAGGCGCTCGCTCTCCTCCGCGTCGATGGTGAGGCCCATGCCGAAGTGCTTGGCGCGCTCCGCCAGCACGATGACCTTGGGCACCAACTCGTCCATGACGCGCTCGCGGTTGGCGAGCTCGTAACGCGGATGCAGGGCCGAGAGCTTCACGGAGATGCTGGGGGCGGCGAACACGTCGGCGCCCTTCTCCACCGTGGCGCCGATGGCGTCGATGGCCATGCGGTAGGCCTGGAAGTACCGCTCCGCGTCCTTCGCGGTGAGCGCGGCCTCGCCCAGCATGTCGTAGGAATGGCGGAACTTGCGGTTCTCATCGTCCTTGGCACGCTTCAGCGCTTCCTGGATGGTGCGCCCCATCACGAACTGATGGCCCATGATGCGCATGGCCTGGCGGAAGGCGGCGCGGATCACCGGCTCGCCCAGGCGCGCAGCCAGCGCGGCCACGTAGTTGCCGAGGTTCTTCTCCACCGCCTGGTCCAGCTCGATGAGCTTGCCAGTGAGCATCAGGCCCCAGGTGGAGGTGTTCACGAACAGGGAGGGGCTGGCGCCGAGATGCTCGGACCAGTTGCCGTTCACGATCTTGTCGCGGATCAGCTTGTCGGCGGTGTCCGCGTCCGGGATACGCAGGAAGGCTTCCGCGAGGGACATGAGCACCATGCCCTCCTGGGAGGACAGGTCGTACTGGCGGAGGAACTCCTCGATGCCGCCCTTGGAGCTGCGGTTCCTGCGCACCGTCTCCACCAGGGTCTTGGCGCGGGCCTGGATCTCGGCACGGGCCTTGTCATCCAGCTTGGCCTGGGCCAGCAACGCGTCGACACACTGGGTCTCGTCCGCCAGGAACAGTTCGTTGATGGCAGCACGCAGCGGGTCCAGCTTCGGGGGCTGGCCGCGGAAGATGAACTGTGAGTTAGAGGACGTGTCAGCAGGCTGATACATGCAGGCTCCGGCAGAAGGACCTAATGGACCGACGGGGGACGGAAAGCCCGCTATTTTACCGGAGGGGCCGGGAAAATGCCTTTCAGGCCGGTCGGAGCCGGTACTTGGCCAGCGCGTCGTAATGCGGGCGGCACAGCTCCGCGAGCCCCTGCTGGAAACCGCTGAGTTCCGGCGTCCGGGGCTCATAGGGCTCGAAACCCGTGGAACGCTCCACCGCCGCGTACCAATGGGGCGCCCAGACGCCGTCGCTGGACCGGGGACCGGCGGGCCAATGCAGCATGCGCTCGCTGAAGGGGACGCCGAGACGCTCACAGAGGCCGGCGAGCATGGCCTTGGGGCCCCGGAGCACGTCTTCCGCGTCCAGCACCGGCGGCGCTATCCCAAGCTTCTGCGACACATGTTCGAAGATGCGGGTCTGTTGCACGAAACCCAGCTCCCAGAGCGCGGCATCGGGACGGACCTTGGTGAACGAAGCCACCACCAGTTCGGGACGACGGATCAGGAAGCAGTTGCTGAGGCCATCCAGCCAGTCGAGGTCCATGTCCGCCAGCACGTGTTGGGTCATGTGCTTCTGGTACCAGATGGGCTTCCCCTCCGGGAGGGCCCCCGTGAGCTGCTTCGCCACCCTGCGCCAGTCATTGGGCTGGGAGGCGATCACCTCCTCGCGGCCCGGGTGGTCCACGCCGGTGGCGATGAGGTAATGGGCATAGAGCGGTTCGTCCACCACCACTGCATCTTCCCGGTTCTCCCAGGAACGCATCATGGTGGTGGAGATATTGCGCGGCCCCGACCACATGGCCACGCGCAGGTTCATACGCGCGGGCCTTGGGCACTCTCCCGCTTCACCAGATCCATATAGAGGCATTGCAGGCGCTTGACCATGGGACCACGGGGGCCGACCTTGCGGCCGTCCACTTCCGTGACCGGCACTAACCCCGCGAAGGTGCCGGTGACGAAGGCCTCCTCGGCGCCGTACACATCCGTGAGGCTGAAGTCCTTCTCTAAGTGCGGGATTCCGTTCTCGCGGCAGAGGCGCAGCACGTTGGCGCGGGTGATGCCACCCAGGCAGTACTTGCCAGAGGAGGTCCACACCTCGCCCTTGCGCACGATGAAGAAGTGGGTGGAGTTGCAGGTGGCCACGAAGCCATGGGGATCCAGCATCAGCGCCTCATCGGCGCCGGCCTTGGCGGCCTGGATGCAGGCCATGATGTCGTTGAGCTTGGAATGGCTGTTGAGCTTCGGATCCAGGGTATCGGGTGAGGCACGGCGCACGTGCACGGTGTGCAAACGGATGCCCTTCTCCACCGTCTCCGGCAGCGGCTGCTTGTACTCGGGGATGATGACCACCGTGGCCGGGCCGATGGTGACGCGCGGGTCCTGGTAAGGCGTGGCCTTGAGGCCGCGGGTGACCATGAGGCGGATGTGCACGCCCTCGCGCATCCTGTTGGCGCGCAGGGTCTCGACGATCTGCTGGGTGAGTTGCTCGCGGGTGAGACCGATGTCCATGTCGATGGTCTTGGCGCCTTCATACAGGCGGTCCATGTGCAGGGACAGGAACGGCAGGCCGCCATCATGGACCCGCAACCCCTCCCACACGCCGTCTCCCAGCACGAAGCCGCTGTCCAGCACCGAGACCTTGGCCTCGGCACGGGGGAACAGCTCACCGTTGATGCTGATCTTGACGGTGGCGTTGCGCGGATCCGAGACGTAGTCGTGGGTGCCCTTGGCCATGCGCTGACTCCAGATGGAAGGCTCGGCTGATGCCGGGCCATTCTACTGAATAGCGTCAGGACGTGCCCGCGGCGCAGCTCCGGATCGAGGCGGACCCAGCCATGCAGGTGGCCATCTGGCTGAACTCCGGTTCCG
>DASXYJ010000119.1:0-7498 GCA_036502565.1 Gammaproteobacteria bacterium | reverse complement strand
CACCGCTTCCGGATGGATGTTCTCCAGCAGCAACACCTTCAAGCGGTTCTTCGGATAAGACACCGCGCCCCTGAGGCCGCAGTCGTACAGCACCTCGTCGAAGTTGGGCGCGTGGCGTGCGCCGCGGGCTTCCATCACCTCGGGGCGTTGCACGTTCTCGAGGAAGGCGTAGAAACGCTTGGCGGCACCGGCGATGAACACCTCGTAGTCGGTCCAGCCGTCGCCGACCACCACCACCTCGCCGTCGAGCTTGAGGCCGCGCACGATCTTGACCTTGCCGCTCTCGGTGGCGAGGGGGTTGTTCCAGTCCACGCCCTCGATGAAGCCCTCCGCGTCGAAGCGCAGGGTATTGGCGAACACGTTCTCGGGTTTGAGCCCCAGGCTCTTGGCCACCGGCAGGATCACCTCCCGGAAGCCGCTGCTGACTATATATATGTTCGCGGCATTGGCCGCGAGGAAGGCGCGGTTGCGCTTGAAGGAGGGCGTGACCTCTTCGCGCAGCAGCGCACCGAGCTGCTGCAGGTGGTCGCGGTGCATGTGCAGGAGCTTCAGGCGTTCGCGCAGCGTGTCCTGGAACAGCATGCGGCCGCCCATGGCCGCGTCGGTGAGGTCGCGTATGCGCTTGCGGACCTTGCTGCCTTCCGGCACCAGGTCCACGGCCAGCTCCAGGGTCTCGGCGCGCACCAGGGTGCTGTCGAAATCGAGGATGAACTTGATGTCGTCGGCCGCCATCGGATTTGTTCTTATGCCATGGAACCCCTGTCCGCATCTTACCGCTTGCGGCGCGATTTGACGCGGAACTCCGGGTCGCCGGCCAGGCCGTCGGCCCAACGGGTGGTCTCCGGCAGGCGATAGCCGCGGCAGCAGCCCAGCACCCATTCCACCGCGGAATCCAGGCCGATGCGGTGCCCGGAGGAGACGAACAAGGGCGCCACGCCATCGCGGGTGCGCAGCACCGTGCCGACGGTCTCGCCCTTGTAGACGAGGGGCGCGCGGGAACCGGCCTTATCGGCCGGCATGGTGAATCGGCCCACCAGCACAGACTTGCCCGCGCCGATGCTGGGCAGACCCGTCTCCACGCCGATGTGACAGGCGATGCCGAAACCGCGGGGATGGGCGTAGCCGTGGCCATCCACGATGAGCAGGTCCGGTCGGGTCTTCAGCTTTCCTAAGGCTTCCTGTACTGCCGGAGCCTCCCGGAAGGAGAGGAAGCCGGGGATGTAGGGGAAATCAGTGGGCCGCTCGACGATGGACTTCTCCACCAGCTCTAGCTCGGGCCAAGAGAGCACCGCAACCGCGGCACGGGTCACCTTGCCTTCGTATACGCCGGGGAAGCCGCAGTCGACACCGGCTATGTATCGGACGCCCTCCGGCGCGCCGACCCGGATCACCTGGCCGCGCATCCGCTCCTGCTGGGCGCGGGCCTCGGCGGGCGTGATATACCAGGGATATGGCGTTTGGGGCGGACGGCGCATGGTGCCAATCTGGCTCCAGTCCGCCGCTTCGTCAAATCTGACCTTTATAAAAGAAACGGGCCCGCATCGAGCGGGCCCGCGACTGAAGCACTGGTGGGTGTATCAGTCCTTGGTGAAGGTCACATCGCCGGAACCCGCTTCCAGCTCCGCGGAGCCCTTGGCACCGTTCACGTCGGCGCGGAAGGAGTGGTGGCGCACAGAGACGTTCTGCATGCCCGGCAGGTCGACGTCGACATCGCCGGAGTCGGAAGTGGCGCTGATGTGCACCGAGGGCACGCGGCTGGTATGGATCACGATGCTGCCGCTGCCGCTGTCGGCGGTGAGACGCACCACGGAGCCCAGGTCGCCGCTCAGGGTCACGTCGCCGGAGCCGGTGTTGGCCTCGACCACGTCACCGGCCTTGAGGTTGGTGCCGCGGATGTCGCCGGAGCCGGCGCGCACCTTCAGCGAACCCGTCACGTCGTCCAGCACGATGTCGCCGGAACCGGTCTCCAGGTCGGCGCCGTTGCCGGTGGAGTCGCGCAGTTCCACGTCACCCGAACCGGTATCGCCGTGGATGGCGCCGGCCACGTCGTGCATGCGCACGTCGCCGGAACCGGTCTTGATCTGCACGTCGCCGCCCTTCTGGTGGGACAGGGCGAGGTCACCGGAGCCGCTCTCCATGTCCACGCTGCCGGCCTGGCCGTCCACGGTCACGTCGCCGGAGCCGGTGTGGGCCGTGAAGCTGTCGCTGCCGTGCTGCGACTTGATGTCGCCGGAGGAGCTCTTGAGGTTCTGCGGCGCATCCACGCTGTCGGACTCGATGAGGCCCACCTTGTTGTCGACGGTCACGTGCACGCCCTTCGGCACATGCACCACGAAGTCCACGTGCAGGTTGGCGCCCTTGCCGAAGGTGCCGCTGGAGATGCGCACCCGCTCACCGTCGTAGCTGGTGGTGGTGTTGTTCATGCCGAAACCGTCGAAGCCCTTCTCGTGGTAGTAGTAGTCGGTGTAGTCGTCGAGAGGGTACTTGGCCATCATCTCGACGTTGTTGCCGTCCACCTTGGTCTCGATCTTGAGCTTGGCCGCCAGGGCCTGGGCATCGGCGTCGCTGCCGGCCGCAGCCACGATCTTGCTGTCCACCGCCAGCACGCCGTCCGTAGCCGCCACCACGCTTACGTGGCCCACCAGGTTGGTGAGATCCAGGCTGCCGCCGGCCTTGATGGCGGGGTTCTTGTAGGTGTCGTTCTTCTGGTAGTCGGGCGCCGCGAAGGCCGGGGCCGCCGCCAGGGCCGCCACGGCGGCCAGGCTGAAGAGGGTTGCGCTGCGGATGGACATAGACGACTCCTGTTCCGGACGCCTGCCAGGCGTATTGGTGTATTATCTGACTATAACACAGGCCAAAGGAATTTCAAGGGCAGAATCCAAGGCCGGCCGGCGTCCAAAAATAGACGCTATGACCCTTGGACGGTGCCGGGGGAACGGGGGTTTAGAGGCTTAAGGGACTTGTAGCGTGCCGGATCGGCCGGCCCCGGCCCAATCCAGGCGGCCTGAGGTGCCGGGATGCAGTTCCAGGCTTTGGCCGGCCACCTGGATGCGACCCACCTTGAGGTCGATTTGGGTCTGGTCCAGCAGGCCGTCGAATCCCGTATGGTCGGCGCTGAAGGGCGAGCCCAGCAGGCTGAAGTGGGCGGGCACGCCTGTAGCCGTGAAAGCATCCTCCAGCATCCCACTCAGGGTCTTGTCCATGAGCGCCATGCCCTGGATGGTGGGCAGCGGGCCCTGGCCGGCGAAGGCCATGTCCGCATCCGAGCCGTGGGCGACGTACCAGTCACGCACCAAGAGGTCGCTGTAAGGGTCGAGGTTGGCGGTGCCGAGGCCGGCAGCGCTGCCATAGAGCACCCGGCCGTCCGGGGTCGCCACCTTGAGCAGGAAGGGCGCGGTCATGCCCGCCACCGGGACCTCGAAGTGACCGGTCGCATCGGTGCTGGCGGCGGCGTACTGGCCGCGGGCATCCCGCAGGCTCACGCTGGCGCCAGCGAGGGGCGCGCCTTGGGCGGCGGTACCCGCCACGGCGGTGGCGACGCTCAGGACCACCGCATTGCTGACGATGCGCACCGGCCCCTGGCCGGCCTTCTCCACCACGGCGGCGCTGGCGGTCACCTGCACCGAGCCCGGCGCGATGCCCTTGAAGCGGCCATTGCCCAGGCTCTGGGCGATGTTGGAATCGGAGCTGCTCCAGGCGAACTGCTGGCCGCCCACCACCTGGCCGGCGCTGTTGCGGGCCTCGGCGCTGAACTGGCGGATGCTGCCCACGTCCACGGTGGCACTGGTAGGGCTGACGAAGATGTTGAAGGGTGCCGCGCCGCTGCTGGAGCTGCCGCCACCGCCGCAGGCTGCGAGGATGGCGAGGGAGAGACCGGGGAGGAGGGCGCGGAGGAGCTTACGCATGGCGGCTGGCCTTGGGGTAAGGAGACTCGGTCTGACGCATAGCGCGGCAGCCGCGCAGGAGTGTACAGCGTCCTGCCACTTTATACGTATGCGCCGGAATAGTCCGGGCCCCGATACAGTCCGAAACAACATATGCACCGGGCGCTATTCCCCGCAGGCCCCAGCCGTCCCAGAATAGCCCCTCCCGCAGATCCACCGGAGCGATGCCATGAAGCTGCGCAGCCTGCCGATACTCCTGGCCTTTTCCCTGAGCGCCGCCGCCCTCGCGGGGGACATGGCGCCGGTGCCGCCTTCTGAACACCCGGTGTTCGGCGAGATCGCCGAAGCCATGGATCCGGGTCAGCTGCAGGCCACCCTCACCACCCTGGTGGGTTTCGGCACCCGCAGCAGCCTCTCCGACACCAAGTCCGACAAGCGCGGCATCGGCGCCGCGCGGCGCTGGGTGCAGGCCCGCTTCCAGCAGATGTCCAAGGACTGCGGCGGCTGCCTGGAGGTGATCACCCCGGCCAAGACCTTCACCGGCGAACGCACTCCCAAGGAAGGCGTGGAGATCATGGACGTGGTGGCGATCCAGAAAGGCAGCACCGATCCCGACCGCTACCTGGTGATGACCGCGCATCTGGATTCCAGGGTGCGCGACGTGATGGATGCCAAGTCCGATGCCCCCGGCGCTGACGATGACGGTTCCGGCGTCGCCGCGATCCTCGAGACCGCGCGGGTGCTCAGCAAGTACAAGTTCGCCGCCACCATCGTCTATTCGGTCGACAGCGGCGAGGAGCAGGGTCTCTACGGCGGCAAGGTCATCGCTCAGTACGCCCAAGACCACCACTGGAACGTGGAAGCGGACCTCAACAACGACATCGTGGGCAACAGCCATGGCCAGCACGGCGTCAGCGACAACACCCTGCTGCGGGTCTTCTCCGAAGGCACCCGCGCCCTCGAGACCGAGAAGGAAGCCAACGACCGGCGCTACCACGGCGGCGAGGTCGACTCGCCCTCCCGCAACGTGGCGCGCTACGCGAAGGCGCTGGCGGAGCAGTACATCCCCAACTGGCACGTGATGCTGGTGTACCGCACCGACCGCTTCGGCCGCGGTGGGGACCACGTGGCTTTCAACGAACTGGGTTATCCGGCAGTGCGTTTCACGGAATCCCACGAGGACTTCACCCACCAGCACCAGGACGTGCGGGTCGAGAAAGGCGTGCATTACGGCGACGTGCTCTCCGGCGTCGATTTCCCCTATCTCGCCAAGGTGGCGGCCACCAACGCCATCACCCTGGCGGGCATGGCCTGGGCACCCGCCCCACCGCAGGGCGTGGCCATCGCCTCGGACCCGGAGCCGACCCTGTCCGGCGGCATGGACACGGTGTTCGACTGGAAGCCCGTCGCCGGCGCCGTGGGCTATCGCCTGCACTGGCGCGACACCACCGAGCCCCGCTGGACCAACGCGCGCTACGCTGGACCAGTGCAGCACTACGTCCTCAAGGACGTGAGCATCGACGACTGGTTCTTCGGTGTCTCGGCGGTGTCCCAGGAGGGCTTCGAGAGTCCGGTGGTGTTCCCGGGCCCGGCGGGCGCGTTCCCACTGGCCCAATGACGGTCAGCCGGGACACTCCCCGGGCGTTAGCTTAGGGGCGGACCCGCGGGGGGCTTCGAGGTCTATGGGTATAATGGCCGCCCGGACCCCCGGCCGCCCCCTTGGGCCGAGCCCTTGCCCGGCCTGTCGTTTTCGAGGATCAGCATGCATAGCAGACGTCTCCTGCCCGGCTACGCCTTGGGGCTAGCGGCACTTAGCCTTTGTGGCGCCGCTTCGGCCAGCGGCCTCTATCCGACCCAGTTCTTCGGCACCCTCAACGGCCCGGCTGCCGTGGTGGCCGCCGATGTGAACGGCGATGGCCGTCCCGACCTGGTGGTGATCGGTGACGACCAGACCGTCGCAGTGATGCTGGACAAGGCCGATGGCAGTTTCGCCTCACCCACTTCCTATTATGTAGCCGGAAATCTCCCGGCGGCGCTGGCAGTGGCTGATCTGGACGGTGACGGCAAGCTCGACATCGTGGTGGCCAACAAGGCCGACAACACCGTGAGCGTGCTGCTCGGCAACGGCGATGGCACCTTCAAGGCCCAGACTGCAGCGGAAGCCTCCAAGAGCAAGGGCACCCCAGCGCCCGCTTATCCGACCGGCGCGGGGCCGGTCGAGGTCACGATCGCCGACGTGAACGGCGATGGCAAATTGGACCTGCTGGTGGCCAATTTCACCGACAACACCGTGAGCGTGCTGCTCGGCAACGGCGATGGCACCTTCAAGGCCCAGAGCGTCGTGGATACCGGCGGCGGACCGTCGTTCTTGGCGGTGGCGGACATGAACAAGGACGGCAAGCCCGACCTGCTGGTCTCGGGCAGCAGTGGCAACTTCTTCGGCGTGCTGCTCGGAAACGGCGATGGTACCTTCCAGACCGAGACTCTCCACACGCTCGGTCCCGTGACCGTCGCGGCGGTATTCCAGACGCTGGTGGTAGGGGATTTCAACCATGACGGCAACCTCGACGTCATCACCACCACTTCCGACCTGAACGGCAACACCTCGCTGTATTTCCCGGGCGACGGCAAGGGCGGTTTCCGCAAGGCCCTCACCCTGGTCACGGGCAGTGAGACCACCTATCTCGCCACCGCCGACATCAACGGCGATGGCACCCAGGACCTGCTGGCCGGCAGCTTCTCCGGCGGCACCATAAGGGTGATGTTCGGCAACAACATCGGCGGTTTCAGCCCTGGCAGCGACTATCCGGCGTCCGGCATGAGTTCAGCGTTGGGCGTGCAGGCCTTCGCGGTAGCGGATTTCAACGGCGACAACAAGCCCGACATCGCCGTCATCAATGCCAATGGCAGCCTCATCCAGGTGCTGTACAACGACGGCACTGGACATTTCCATCTCAACAATTCTTACGCGACGGGGGCAGCGCCTTCCGACATCCAGACCGCCGATCTGAACGGCGACCATCATATGGACCTGGTGGAGACCAACTCCGCAGACGGCACCTTGGGCGTGCGCCTGGGCAACGGCGACGGCAGCTTCCAGGCCCTCCAGGTCTATCCGGTGGGAAAGAACCCGCAACGGGTGTTCCTGGCGGACCTGCGCAACAACGGCAAGCTGGATGCAGTCACTGTTAACTTCGGCGACAACACCGTGAGCGTGTTGCTCGGCAATGGCGACGGTACCTTCCAGAGCGCCCGCCATTTCAACGCCGGCGCCAATCCCGTCGACTTCGGCGTCGCCGACATGGACCAGGACGGGAACCTGGACCTGGTGGTCGCGGACTCGGTGGTGAACTTCGTGAGCATCCTGCGTGGCAACGGTGACGGGACCTTCAAGGCACCCGTCTCCTATCCGGCCGCCAACACCGTCAATGGCCTCGTCGTGGGTGACATCGATCATGACGGCTTCCCGGACGTGATCACGGTGGGGAACGTCATCTCGGTGCTGCGTAACGACGGCACCGGCAAGCTCGTGGAGCCTGTATTGAAGAATGGCGTCAGCGTGGATATCTACCCCGGGCTCGGCCTGCGTGCGCTGCTACGAGATGTGGATCACG
>DASXYJ010000118.1:0-13260 GCA_036502565.1 Gammaproteobacteria bacterium | reverse complement strand
CCCAAGGCTCGCCCGCATAGTCATAGAGATAGGCGATGTGGTGGCTGGGTTCATTGCCGTGGGCGTAGTAGCCGATCAGGCCTGAGATGTCCTCCATGTTGGCGAACTCCTTCGGGTCCACCTTGGTGTCGAACACCGCGTCCAGCTTGGCCGTGAGCTTGTCGGCGCCGCCCAGCACGTGCATCAGGCCCGCCACGTCCTGGGGTTCGTACCAGGAGTACTGCCAGGCATTGCCCTCGGTGTAGTCGCTGCCGTAGCCGACGGCGGCGGGATCGAAGGGTTCGTTGAAGCTGCCATCGCTCTTGCGGGCGCGCACGAAGCCGGTCTTGGGGTCGAACACGTTGCGCCAGTTGGAGCCCCGCACCCGGAAGCGCTCGGCGATGTCGCGCTCGCCCATGGACGCGGCCATGCGTGAGATGGTCCAGTCGTCGAAGGCGTACTCCACGGTCTTGGAGGCGGCTTCCTTCTCCTTGTCGATGGGCACGTAGCCCATGTGCATGTAGTACTCCAAGCCGCCGTAGGGACCGTACTCCGCGGTGCTGACCATGGCGTTGAGCGCGGCCTTGGTGTCGAAGCCGCGGATGCCCTTCATGTAGGCGTCGGCGATCACCGCCACCGCGTGGTAGCCGATCATGCACCAGGTCTCCTGGCCCTGGTACGCCCACACCGGCAGCATGCCGTAGGCGCTCTCCTGCTGGGAGGCCACCAGCGAGTCCACCACGTCATCGGTGCGCCGCGGCGGCTGGATCAGCGTCAACAGCGGATGCTCGGCCCGGTAGGTGTCCCACAGCGAGAACGTGGAGTAGAACTCGAAGTCCTTGGCGTGGTGCACCGCGTCATCAGGACCGCGGTAATCGCCGTTGACGTCCATGGCCAGGTTCGGCGCCAGCAGCGAATGATAGAGCGAGGTGTAGAAGCTCTTCTTCATGTCCGGCGTGGCTTCCACCTGCACCGCGTCGAGGGCCTTCTCCCAGGCGCTCTTGGCGGCGGCGCGGGTGGCATCGAAGTTCCAGCCCTTCATCTCGGCGTCCAGGTTGTGGATGGCGCCCTCCTCGCTCACCGGCGAGACCGCGACCTTCACCAGGAGCTGCCTGGACTTGAGCACGCCGAAGTCGAACACGCCCAACAGGGCGCGTCCCTCGATCTGCGCGCGTTGCGTGGGATCGTCCGCAGCCGGCGGGGCGAAGCCCTTGTAGGGCACGTCGCTCTCGGTGTCCATGAGGGCGTGGCCGCGGCGCGGCTGGGAGAAGCGCATGGCGAAGTAGAGCTGGCGTCCCGGCGCCCAACCGCGGGTCTCGCGGAAGCCGGTGACGGTGCCGTCAGCACGCACCCGGATGCGCGACCACAGTACCTTGCCGGAGTAGTCGTAGATGCTGTCGCGCAGGTCCACCAGCACGTGGGCCGGAGTGCCCTCCGGGAAGGTGTAGCGCTGCAGGCCCACGCGGCGGGTGGCGGTGAGCTCCACGCGGATGCCGTAGTCCGAGAGCGTCACGGCGTAGTAGCCGGGGTGGGCTTCCTCGCTGTCGTGGCTGAAGCGCGAGCGATAGCCGCTGCCGGGTTGGTCCGGGTCGCCCGGCTCCTGGCGCACGTCGCCGGCGATGGGCATGACCCGCACGTCTCCGAGGTCCGAGTGGCCGGTGCCGGAGAAATGGGTCTGGGAGAACCCCATGATGGTGCTGTCTTCGTAGCGGTAGCCCGCCGCCCATTTGTAGCTCTTGTGGAAGTCCTTGATGTCGGTATCGGGGCTGAGCTGCACCATGCCGAAGGGCAGGCTCGCGCCGGGATAGGTGTGGCCGCCCTCACCGGTGCCGATGAAGGGGTCCACGTAGGACCAGGGACCCGCATCTTCCCCGGGTGCCGCTGCATAGGCGGTGGCGGAGAGCAGGATGGCGGCGAGACATAACGCGGGGGAGATCCGGGCGGACATGCAGGACACTCCGGTTTGATGCGGCGCGTGGCGGCCCACTATAGTACCGGGGCACCGCCCGGTGCCAGGGGAGCCTCGGATGGGCCAGACAGAACCAGGACGCGAACGCCTCGCCTTCGGCGTGGTCACAGCGGTGTTCTTCATGTGGGGCTTCATCACGGTGCTCAATGACGTGTTGGTGCCGCACCTGAAGTCGATCTTCGACCTCGACTATGCGGGCGCGGCCC
The DNA here is from genome assembly GCA_036502565.1 of Gammaproteobacteria bacterium. Classification (GTDB taxonomy): domain Bacteria; phylum Pseudomonadota; class Gammaproteobacteria; order Natronospirales; family REEB76; genus DASUBN01. Next base: position 11,106 of record DASXYJ010000118.1, on the reverse strand, counting down.
TCATCCAGTTCTGTTTCTTCGGCGCCTACTTCCTGATGGCGTTGCCGGCCGGGAAGCTCGTCTCGCTCATGGGATGCAAGAACAGCATCATCCTGGGGTTGGTGATCACGGGTCTGGGTGCCCTGGGGTTCCTTCCCGCTGCGAGCCTGCCCTCCTATCCCGTGTTCCTGGCGGCGCTCTTCATCCTCGCCTCAGGCATCACGCTGTTGCAGGTGGCCGCCAACCCCTACGTGAGCCTGCTGGGACCGCCCCAGGGCGCCAGCAGCCGCCTGAACCTCTCCCAGGCCTTCAACTCCCTGGGCACGGCGCTCGCCCCCAAGTTCGGCGGCCTCCTGATCCTCTCGGCTGCGGTGCTGACCCCGCAGATGCTGGCCCAGTCCACCCCGGCGCAACAGCTTGCTTACCAGCTGCAGCAGGCCCATGCGGTGCGCCTGCCTTATATAGGCATCGCCCTCACCCTGTTCCTGCTGGCGCTGGTCGTCTATCTCTTCCATCTTCCGGCGGTACAGGAGATGGAGGAAGGCGACGCGGGCCCCCAGCCCTTCCGCGACGCGCTGCGTCACCGGCACCTGGCCTTCGCGGTCGGGGCGATCTTCCTCTACGTGGGCGCCGAGGTCTCCATCGGCAGCTTCATGATCAACTACATCTCCTTGCCCGAGATCGGCGACATGCCTACTGCCCGGGCCGCGGGTTATGTATCGCTGTACTGGCTGGGTGCGATGATCGGGCGCTTCGTCGGCGCGGCGCTGTTGCGCAAGGTGGACAGCCGCAGGCTGCTGGCCGCCTTCTCCGCCCTGGCGGCGCTGCTGGTATTGGCCACCATGGCTGGCAGCGGCAACCTGGCGATATGGAGCGTGGTCGCCATCGGTCTCTTCAACTCCATCATGTTCCCCACCATCTTCACCCTGGGCATCGAAGGCTTAGGGCCACTCACCAGCCGCGCCTCGAGCCTGCTGGTGATGGCGATCGTAGGGGGTGCGCTGGTGCCGCTTGCACAAGGCAAGCTGGCGGACCAGATAGGCCTGCACCATGCCTTCGCGCTGCCGCTGCTCTGCTACCTCTACATCCTGTTCTACGCCGTGAAAGGTTCACGCCATGTGGGCGGCGCCACGCTGACGGGACGCCCGCTGCATGGCTAAGGTGCTCTGCTTCGGCGAGGCGCTGATCGACATGCTGCTGGAGTCCGCGGGGCATTACCGGCCCTATCCCGGCGGCGCGCCCGCCAACGTGGCGGTGGCCCTGGCGAGGCTCGGCATCGAAGCCTCGTTCATGGGCATGCTGGCGGAAGACGCTTTCGGCGATCTCCTCCTGGAGAGTCTGCATTCCGCTGGCGTCACCACCAGCCAGCTGGTCCGCACCCGGGAAGCCAACACCGCCCTCGCCTTCGTGTCCCTTGACGCCCAGGGCGAACGGCGCTTCAGCTTCTACCGGCCGCCGGCAGCGGACCTGCTGTTCCGCGCGGAACATTTCCAGCCGGAACACTTCCACGCCGCGGCGGCCTTCCACTGTTGCTCCAACAGCCTGACGGAACCGGAGATCGCGGAGGCTACGCTCGAAGGCGTGGGGCTGGCGCGCGCCGCCGGCGCTGTCATCAGCGTCGACATGAACTATCGTCCCGGCCTCTGGCCCACTCATGCGGATGCGCGCCCGCGCATCTGGTCACTTCTGAGGGAAGCGGACGTGGTGAAACTCTCGGCCAGCGAGCTCGCCTACCTCGCGGAGCCCATGCAGAGTGAAGCGGCTGCCATCGCCAAACTCTGGGAAGGCCGCGCCCAGTGGCTGCTCATCACCGACGGTCCCGCGCTGATACGCCATCTCACCCGCGAGCGCGAAGACAGCGCCGATACCTTCGAAGTGAAGAGCGTGAACACCACCGGCGCCGGTGACGCCTTCATGGCCGGGATACTGGCGGGCTTGGCGGAGACACGCGCGGAAGGTCTCGCGGCGTTCCTGGCCAGCACCGAGCAGGTGGATGGCACGCTGCGCCTCGCTGCCGCCTGCGGTGCCCTGGCGGTGACGAAGCACGGCGCCTTCGAGGCCATGCCCACCCGCGCCGAGGTGGAAGACCTCATGGAACGGCAGCCGTGAATCCGGACTTCCGCTCGCCAGCTTTCCTGCGTTCCCACATCGCCGAGACCATGGCGTTCTACCATCCCCGCTGCGTCGATCCCGCCGGCGGCTTCTTCCATTATTTCAGGGACGACGGCGAGATCTACGACAGGAGCCACCGGCACCTGGTCAGCAGCACCCGCTTCATCTTCGATTACGCCCTGGCCTACCGTGAGTTCAAGGAGGCGGCTTATCTCGATGCGGTGCGCCACGGCTTGGCCTACCTGCGGGAGGCGCACCGCGATCCTGTGACGGGTGGCTATGCCTGGACCCTGAAGGACGGCGCAGCTGAGGATCGCACCAACCATTGCTATGGCCTGGCCTTCGTACTGTTGGCTTATGCCTGCGGCCACACCGTGGGAGTGGCGGAAGCCAAGACCTGGATGGACGAGACTTGGGCCTTGCTGGAGAAACATTTCTGGGATGAGGCAGCCGGCCTATATAAGGACGAGGCCTCCCCGGATTGGTTGTTCAGTGCCTACCGCGGCCAGAACGCCAACATGCACATGTGCGAGGCCATGCTGGCGGCCTACGAGGCCACCCGGGAAGCCCGTTATCTGGACCGTGCCTACCTGCTGGCCCTGAACATGACCCAGCGGCAGGCCGCCAAGGCCGGGGGACTCGTCTGGGAACACTATGACGAGCGCTGGGAGATCGACTGGGAGTACAACAAAGGTGACCCACGACACCTGTTCCGCCCCTGGGGTTTCCAGCCCGGCCATCAGGTGGAATGGGCCAAGCTGCTCATGATCCTGGAGAGGAATCGCCCTGAGGACTGGATGCTGCCCACGGCGCGGCGGCTCTTCGACACGGCATTCAGCAGGGCCTGGGACGCCGAGTACGGCGGCCTCTGCTATGGTTTCGCCCCGGACGGCCGCTGGTGCGACACCGACAAGTACTTCTGGGTGCAGGCGGAGGCCCTGGCGGCGGCGGCGCTGCTGGCGGCCCGTAGCGGCGACAAGGGATACTGGGATGCCTACCGCCAGTTGTGGGCCTATTCATGGGAACACCTGGTGGACCAGCGCTACGGCGCCTGGTTCCGCATCCTGGACCGCAAGAACCGCAAGTACAGCGACGAGAAGAGCCCAGCGGGCAAGACCGACTACCACACCATGGGAGCCTGCCACGAAGTGCTGCGGCTCCTGCGCGGCGAGGTGAAGTGATGAAGAAGCTGCTGATCGGTCTGTGCTGCCTCCTATGCTCCTCCGCCGCGCTCGCCGCCAGGCACCAGGATGACGCCGACGTGCGCGAGGCCGCGCGGGTGAAGCAGGAGTTCCTGCACGCCTGGGATGCCTACGTGAAGTACGCCTGGGGTCACGACGAGCTGATGCCGCTCAGCAAGAAGCCCAAGGATTGGTACGGTCAATCGCTGCTCATGACACCGGTAGATGCGCTGGACACGCTCATCCTCATGGGCCTCAGGGACCAGGCAGACAAGGATCGTAAGCTCATCGATACGCAGCTGAACTTCGACAAGGACATCTACGTCAAGAACTTCGAGATCACCATCCGCCTGCTGGGCGGACTGCTCTCAGCTTACGAACTCAGCCACGACAAACGCTTGCTGGAGCTGGCGAAGGACCTGGGAGACCGGCTGATGCCGGCCTTCGACTCCCCCACCGGCATGCCTTATCAATATGTGAACCTGCGCACCGGCAAGACCCGCGGCGCCGAGAGCAACCCGGCGGAGACCGGCACCCTGATCCTGGAGTTCGGCACCTTGAGCCAGCTCACCGGCGACCCGCGTTACTTCCAGGCCGCCCGCAACGCCCTACAGCAGACCTTCAAGCGCCGCTCCGAGCTGGGCCTGGTCGGCGACGGAATCGACGTGGAGACCGGCGCCTGGACCAGCACCGACTCCCACATCAGCGGCGGCATCGACTCCTACTACGAATACCTGTGGAAGTGCTCGGTACTGTTCGGCGACAAGGACTGCCTATGGATGTGGAGGCGCGGGCTGGCCTCCATCAACATGTACCTGCAGGACGACGACGGCACGCACCTGTGGTTCGGCCACGCGGACATGAACACCGGCAAGCGCACCGCCACCGAGTACGGCGCCCTGGACGCGTTCTTCCCGGCGGTACTGGCCTTCTCCGGTGACCTGGAGCGGGCCGAGCGATTGCAGGATTCCGGCTACTACATGTGGGACTTGAACCACATGGAACCTGAAGTGTTCGACTATCGTTCCGGCAAGATCGAATATCCGGGGTACGAGCTGCGGCCCGAGATCGTGGAGTCCACCTACTACCTATGGCACTTCACCCACGACCTGGCCTATCGCCGACATGCCAAGCACATGTTCGACGACTTCGTGAAGTACTGCCGCACGCCCACAGCCTACGCGGCGCTGAAGAGCGTGGTGACGAAGGAGAAGAAGGACGATATGGAGAGCTTCGTCTTCGCCGAGACCTTCAAGTATTACTACCTGACCTTCGCCTCATCCTCGACGCTGGACTTCGACAAGGTGGTGTTCAACACCGAGGCGCATCCGCTGCTGCGCACACCGCCGCTGCCTGCCGCGTCCTCGCACTGAGGGCTATACCCGTCACGGCGGCGGCCGGTGCTTCTCGGCCCAGTCCTGCAGCGCCCTGCCTATCCCCTTATCCTTGTCCGACACGCCAGGGCAGCTGGCCCTGGGTTCTGCGAGATTTATCTTGTTGGTGGGAGACGGGCTGCCCTGCACGGTATGGACCTGGGCGCAGCTGTCACCGCTGCGCACCAAGGTGTCGCCGCCTGATACAGGGATGCTCTGGTTGTCCCGCAGCGCCGGCACGTCCGAGACCTTCCCCAAGTCACGCCTGAGGTCGCCGCCGGTCACCTTGTCGCGCAAGGCGGCGGCGCCTTGCTGGGCGCGCTCCTTGAGATAGTCCTGGGCAGTGAAGGCTTGCGGGAGGCTGATGGGCGGCTGCAGCGGCGGCCAGGGCTGCTCCACCAGGGGTATCGGAGCCGGCCGGGAGAGCGCCGGCGCACGCTGGCGAGGCATGGGCCGGGGAAGCGGGGGCGCGGCGAACACCAGGCGTTCCGGGACCGTGGCGATGGGCTGGAGCAGCTTTATGGAAGCGGCGGAGGAGAACAGCGCGGCGAAACCCGCCATCAGCAGCGATGCTGCGACGACCGAGATGCCGAGCGTGGTCCGTGCATCGGGGCGCCACGCACCCCTTTCCCCCATGCCCTGCTTCCCTGCACGCACGTGGACGCCATGCTCACTGGATCTGCAGCGAGGACACGGTCTTGCTGTGGAAATCCAGGCCATGGCCCGTCTGCTGGGTCTCCTGGAAGCCGCTCACGGTCACCAGCCGTCCATCGATCACCCGCTCGGTGCCGCCATAGCTCTGGTCGAAATCGAGGCAGAGCAGGAACTTGCAGAACTTGACGTGGATCTTCTCCTGGAAGCGCAGCGGCACGCCCTGGGCATCCACCCATACCGTGAACAGGTCCTGCCAGTCCTTGGCCGCGTCCGCCTGGTCCTTGGGCAGCTTGAGGGGCATCACGAAGTCCAGCTGCGTCGCCGGTGCTCCATCCAGGCTCACGGTCTTGGCGCTGGAAGATGTCGCGCCCTCCACACTGCGTGACAGGGCGTCCGACGCGGACAGCGCGCGCTGGATGTGGATGGCGCCCATCTGCCGCAGCAGGTCGGCCTGGGGCGTGGGCGAATCCGGGTCCGCCACGTTCTTGGCTTCCTCGGCGCTCAGGGACTGCACCAGCTCGGGGCTGAGATGGATGTTCAGGCCATCCTTGGAATCGAAGCCGAGCTGCAGGTGCGCGGCCTTGGCCTTCACGGCTACCCCCTTCTCGTCGAAGGCCTGGTAGTCCGCCTCCAGTGTGCCTTTCAGGGGTACGTCAGCCCGCAGGGCCTGGAGCTTGGTCTTGAGGTCGGCCACCGCGTCGGCATGGGCCGTGGAGGCACAGGCCAGCACCAGCAGGGGCAGCCAAGGCCTCATCAACGTTCCGCCTTGATGACGGCGCTGTAGTAGGACTTCACCCGCGCCGGCGCGACGCCGGTGGCGAGCGCCACGTACAGGATGATCAGGCTGAACACCGCCACCGTGAGCATGCCGTCGAAGATGCCGAAGGTGCCGGTGCCGCCCATCTCGGTGGGGCCGAAGTAGCTCAGGACCCACATGCCGGCGAAGTACGGCACCAGCCACCAGGCGTGCTGCAGGTCCTCATCCGATTCCTTGCCCTGGATGTAGAGTTGGAAGTGCCGCAGGGTATAGAAGCCCATGATCCCCGCGATGATCATGAACAGCACGTTGACGGTGCCGAAGCCGGCCCAGTACATCACGAAGTTGGAGCAGATGAAGGCCAGCGGCGCGATGATCCAGGCGCTCCACAGGCGGAACGGCCGCTTCAGGTCCGGCATGGTGCGGCGCATGCGCAGCAGCACCACGCAGCCTAGCCCATAGGACAGCACGGTGGCGGAAGACGCGTAGTTGACCAGCTTCTGCCAACTCGGGAAGGGGAAGAAGAAGATGCAGCCGATGACGAAGGATAGGATCAGGGCGGTCCAGGGCGTGCCGTTCTTGTTGATCTCACGCAGCTTGGCCGGCGCGTAGTCCTCCTCCGAGGCCGCCATCACCACCCGCGCGGTGGCGGTGGTCCAGATGTAGCCGCAGGCGGTGGGCGAGATGATGGCATCGGCATACAACGCCATGGCCCACCAGGACACGCCGAGGGTCAGCATCAGGCCCACCATGGGGCCGGAGGCCAGGATCGGGTTGGCGGAGACGCTGCCGAAGTTGAGACCGGCCCAGCCGTCCTTCGCCAACAACTCCGGCGGGACCGCCGCGACGAAGGAGTACTCCACGAAGATATAGATGATGGCCGACAGCACGATGGTGCCCACCACCGCGCGCGGGATGTTGCGGGCCGGGTCCTTGGTCTCGCCGGCGAGCTGGATGGCCTGGGTGAAACCGAACAGCGAGAAGAACACGCCGGCAGTGGAGATGGCCAGGAACATGTTGGTGATGTCGCCGGTCGCGTGCGCCTTCACCGAGAAGTTCTCCGGGTGATGGGCGCTGAACATGAGCACCAGGATGGTGCCGATGGGCGCGCACACCTTGATCCAGGTGGCCACGGTGTTGAGCATGAGGATGAAGCGCAGGATCAGGAAGTTGAGCAATACGAAGGCGCCCAGCACGCACACCGAGACCGCGATGCCGGTGCCGGTGAGCAGGCCGGTGCTGGTGTCCACCATGCCCGGCAGGTAGCCGTTGGCGTAGGTCACCACCGCCATGGCTTCGACGGGCGCGATGGTCACGTAGGCCAGGAACAGGATCCAGCTCCAGACCCGGCCCACCAGGCGGCCGTGGCTGATGACGCTGATGTGCATCAGGCCGCCGCTGCGGGGGAACAGCGGTCCCAGTTCCGCGTAGACCATGGCGATGAGGCCCACCACCAGGGCGGCGATGGCCCAGGAGCCGATGCTCAGGGGGCCTGCGATCTGGGCGGCCTTCATGGGGCCGAACAGCCAACCGGAGCCGATGGTGGAGCTCAGGCCCGCGAACAGCAGTCCGATCAGGCCGGCGTCTTTGCGCAGCTTACCCTGGGCCACGGTGTCTCTCCCTATATAAGGTGAAGCGTGAGGCTAACGGACCCCTAAACAGGGTGCAAGCTAGACGGGGTCTATGCGGCTGAGTTTCACGAACCGTATCGTCAGCAGCACCGCCGCCACGGTCAGGCCGGCGATGAAACCGGCCCAGATCATCTGCGGACCCAGGTGCATGGGGATGCCGAACGCCCAGGCCAGGGGGAAGCCCACGCCCCAGTAGGCCAGCACAGTGATGAGGGTGGGGATGGCGGTGTCCTTGTAGCCGCGCAGCGCACCCATGGCGCTCACCTGGATACCGTCGGAGATCTGCATGATGGCGCCCATGTAGAGCAGGCTCACGGCGATGCCCGCTACCACTGCGTCATGGGTGTAGAGCCCGACGATCTGATGCGGCAGGAGCGCCATGCTGCCGGCCGAGAGCACCTCGAAGCACAGGCACACACCGATGCCGGTGAAACCCGCGAGCCGCGCCTCGGCGCGGTCGCCCCTGCCCAAGGCATGGCCCACGCGCACCGAGATGGCGAGCGCCACGCTCATGGGCACCATGAACACGAACGAGGCGTAGTTGAGCGCGATCTGGTGCGCCGCCACGATGTCGGTGCCGAGGGTGCCCATCATCAATCCCACGCCGGAGAAGAGACTCGATTCCATGAATATGGATACGGCGATGGGCACGCCCAGGAACAACAGTTCCCTGAGCTTGGCGAACTCGGGCCAGTCGAAGCGCTCGAAGATCGCCAAGGGATGGTAGGTGGCACGGCGGCCCACATACAGCAACATGCCGAAGAACATCAGCCACTGGGTGATCGCCGTGGCATAGCCGGTACCGACCGCGCCCATGGCCGGCAGGCCGAGCTTGCCGTACATGAGTATGTAGTCGAGCACACCGTTCACCACCAGTCCGCTGATGGCCACCACCAGGAGCACGCGGGTACGGCCGATGCCTTCGCTGGTGAAACGCAGCACTTGGTACAGGCACAGTCCCGGTAGCCCCCAGGCCACGGCGCGCAGGTAGCCGTCGGCCACCGGCAGGATCTCCGGTTCGATGTGGATCGCCTGCAGGAAGGGATGCAGGTTGCGCAGCAGGAAGAATCCACCCCAGCCCATCACTTGCGAGATCCAGGCCATCTGCCGCGCATAGCGGCCGATCTCGCGCTGCTTGCCGGCGCCGAAGAGATGCGCTGTGGTGGGCGACTGGGCCATGATGAGACCGAGGGAGAACAGGAACACCGGCGCCCAGGCACTGGAACCCACCGCCACGCCAGCCAGGGTCTTGGCACCCAGGAGGCCCGCCATGATGGCGTCGGTGAGGCCCATGCCCACCAGCGCCAGGTTATGGATGATGATGGGCAGGCCGATGCCCAGCATGGCGCGCGCCTCCATCCGGACGGCTGCCCAGCGTGCGGGCGTGGAAGCTACGGGAGACATGGGCACTTACCTGGCGGGAACCGTCGCATCATAGCAAGCGTGCCGCCGAAGTGGCATGATTTAAGCCCTTCCCCGCCCTTCGCTTCCGGAGTCCGTCATGGCTCAGACCGTCCGTCCCGTCGCCATCGTGGGTAGCAACCGCATCCCGTTCTGCCGCATCTTCACCGGTTACGCCGACATCGGGAACCTGGAGATGCTCACCGCCGCCGTGAGTGGCCTAGTGAATAGGTACAACCTCAAGGGCGAGATCCTGGGTGACGTGGTGGCGGGCGCGGTGATGAAGCACTCGCGTGACTGGAGCATGACCCGTGAAGCGGTGCTCTCCAGCGGCTTGAACGTGCACACCCCGGCCCACAATTCCGACCGCGCCTGCGGCACCTCCCTCTCCAACGCCGCGGAGGTCGCGGCGCGCATCGCCATCGGCGAGATCGACTGCGCCATCGCCGGCGGCGTGGATACCGCGAGCGACGTGCCGATCGTTTTCGGCCGCCACTTCCAGCAGATCCTATTGAAGAGCAGCCGCGGCAAGAGCTTCGGCCAGAAACTGGCGCCCTGGCTCGGCTGGCGTCCCAGCGACCTGGCGCCGCACCTGCCGGCGGTCACCGAATCCCGCACCCACCTCAACATGGGCCAGTCCTGCGAACTCATGGCCAAGGAATGGGGTATCACGCGTGAGGCCCAGGACCAGCTGGCCTACGAGAGCCACATGAAGGCGGCGGCGGCCTGGAAAGAAGGTTTCTACAACGACCTGGTGACGCCGTTCCACGGCGTCACCACCGATAACAACGTGCGCGCCGATACGACCATAGAGAAGTTGGCGAAACTCAAGCCTGCCTTCGACAAGACCAGCGGCAAGGGCACCCTCACCGCCGGCAACTCCACGCCGCTCTCGGACGGCGCCTCGGCGGTGCTGTTCGCATCGGAGGAATGGGCCAAGGCCCACGGGCTGCCGATCCTGGCTTACCTCACCCACACCGCCACCGCCGGCGTGGACTTCGCCGGCCAGCAGGGCTTGCGCGAGGGCCTGCTCATGGCGCCCACCTACGCGGTGCCGAGAATGCTGGATAAGGCCGGGATCACCCTGCAGGACTTCGACTTCTACGAGATCCACGAGGCTTTTGCCGCCCAGGTGCTGTGCACCCTCAAGGCCTGGGAGTCGGACGAGTACTGCCGCACCCGCCTCGGCCGCAAGGGTGCGCTGGGCTCCATCGACCGCAAGAAGCTCAACGTCAAGGGCGGCAGCGTGGCGCTGGCCCATCCCTTCGGCGCGACCGGCGGCCGCATCATCGGCGCGCTGGCCAAGATACTCGCCGAGAAGGGCAAGGGCCGTGGCCTCATCTCGATCTGCACGGGCGGCGGCATGGGCGTGACGGCAATCCTAGAAAGATAAATTTTCGGTAACCCACAAACTAAAAGCCCCGCTCTGCGGGGCTTTTTATTTCATTTCTTCGTAAGGTCCGCCGTGCATTGCGGACAGCGCGTCGCCTTGATGTTTATCGTCGAGAAGCAGTAAGGGCAGTCCTTGGTGGTCGCCGCCGGATCCGGGTGGCGTTCCAGCCGTTCTTGCAGGCGGTTCATGCCACGCACCAGCAGGAACACCGCGAAGGCCAGGATGATGAAGCTCACCACGTTGTTGATGAACTGCCCATAGTTCAGGGTCACGGCGCCCGCGGCATGGGCCTCCGCCAGGTTGGTATAGGGCGGCGCGGCCTTGGTGCCCTGCTTCAGCACCACGAACAGGTTGGCGAAATCCACGTTGCCCAGCAGCAAGCCGATGGGCGGCATGATCATGTCATCCACCAGCGATTTCACGATGGTGCCGAAAGCGCCGCCGATGATGATACCCACGGCCATGTCCACCACGTTGCCGCGCATGGCGAATTCACGGAATTCCTTGAACATGGCGGTTCCTCGCAGGCCGGATGCCTGAGCATAGCACCGCAAGTTGTTAGAATGGTCATATGGGGATCGAGACCAAAGCCGCGCACGCCGACATGCCGGGGGTATTGCTAATC